>NZ_JBJIAL010000003.1:0-276368 GCF_045310895.1 Mycobacterium sp. SMC-18 | reverse complement strand
GCGCTGTCGGAGTGGGCGGGGTTGTCGCGCAAGAAGATTGAACGCAAGATCGACGGTTGGGTGCAGAAGTTCGACCCGGCCGCTGTTTTGAAGGTGCGCTCGGCCGCGCGCCGGCGTGGGGTCGGGGTGGGTAAGCCCGATGATGAGACCGGGGTGGCGTCGATCTGGGGTGCGCTGTTGGCCACCGATGCCGAGTTGCTGGATCGGGTGCTGGACGAGATGGCCCGGCAGGTGTGTGAGGACGATCCGCGGACGTTCGGGCAGCGGCGTGCTGACGCGCTCGGGGTGTTGGCGGCCCGTGGGGATCGGCTCGCGTGCCAGTGCGGCAATCCCGATTGCCCGGCGGCTGGGCCGGATGCGCGGGCGGCGGCGGTGGTGATTCATGTGCTCACCGATCAGCTGCCGGTGCCGGTGGCGGATCCGCTGTTGCACGGGGATCCGGCCGCGCCTCAGACCCCGACTCCGGCGCGAGAACCGCATCCCGCACCACAACCGGATCCCGCGCCTGAGCCGGTCTTCACACCCGAGCCTGAGCCTGAGCCCGCGCCGGCGGATGACATGGCGCCGATGCCCGCGCCTGCGTCGGCGGCCGACTCGGGGTCTGCCGATGCCTCGACCCCTGCTGGGGACGAACGGGCCGGCGACAGCACGTCCACGCCAGTGCCGGCCAGCAGACCCGCGCATACACCTGCTCCGGCGGCTGAGTCGGCGTCCACCCCTGAAGCTCATGCGGCGCACCCGCCGGTCCCGACTTCCGCTCCGACTTCCACCAAGCCCCCGGCGCCGGTATGCACCCCGGTCGGTTATGTCCTCGGCGGCGGCGTGGTGCCCCCGGCGGTGCTCGCCGATCTGGTGGCCCGCGGTGCGAAGGTCCGCACCGTCGCCTCGGCCGCGGATCTGGATGAGGTGCCGCGGTACCGGCCCACGGCGGCGATGGATGAATTCGTCCGGGTGCGGGCCATGACGTGCATGTTCCCGGGCTGTGATCAGCCTGCCACCGCCTGCGATGTGGACCATACGATTGCGTGGCCGGTCGGGCCGACGCATCCGGGCAACCTGAGCCCGAAGTGCCGCAAACACCACCTGCTCAAAACGTTCTACGGCGGGCCGGATGGCTGGAGTGACCGTCAACAGCCTGACGGGACGATTGTGTGGACCGCACCCACCGGCCACACCTACATCAGCGTGCCGGAAAGTCGAATCCTGTTTCCTCGCACGGTCACCGACACCCCGCTGCCGAACCCACCGCCAGAGGACACCGATCTGGACGCCCCACCGGCTCCTGGCCGGGATGTGATGATGCCCATCCGGCGCCGCACCCGCGCCCAGAACCAGGCCCAGCAGATCGCCTACGAACGCGCCCTCAACCAAGCCGACATCGACGAGCGCGAAGCCGCACAAGAAGCCTTCGCCCGCCAGCGTAAAGAACGCCAAGAACGCGAAGCCGCAGAAACCGCGGCGGCCGAATCAGCAGAGCAACAAGACATCCCACCGCCACTCTGAGTGCGGCGTAATACCCCTGAAAAGGCATGACTTTCAGGGTATTCACGCGTGTCGCTCACGGATAGAGGGCTATTTCACCCCGATGGCGCCAGCCTGGCGCCTCACGATCAGTTGGACGTGGATGCAGTACGCCCGCCACCTCCAGCCGGATCCGCCATCGGGTCAGGCTCGTCGAGTGGTGGGACGTCTTGGCCGTCGAGGACCTTGCACAGACGGTCTTTGTCGAGCTGCCCCTCCCAATTGGCCACCACGAACGTCGCGACACAGTTGCCCAGCAAGTTCACCGAGACGCGCATCGAGTCCATGATGCGGTCGGCGCCCAGGAGCAGGGCCACCGCGGCGACCGGGATGGCGCCGTGGCCGATGGCGGCGACGGTCGCTGACAGCGCGAGGAATGAGGACCCGGGAACGCCGGCCATGCCCTTGGACGTCAGCATCAGTACCAGCACCGCGGTGATCTGCTCACCCAGGCTCAGGTTCACGCCCAATGCCTGGGCCAGGAACAGCACACAGATCGAGAGGTAGAGGGTCGCTCCGTCGAGATTGAACGAGTAGCCCGTCGGCACCACCAGACCCGTTGTGGTGCGTGAACATCCGGCATTGGTCAGCTTGGCCATGATGCGCGGCAGCACAACCTCGGTGGAAGCGGTGCCGAGCGCAAGGAACAGCTCGTCCTTGATGTACACGACGAACTTCCACAGGTTCACTCCCGCGAAGACCTTCGCAACGACCGCGAGCACCACGATGAACAAGACGGCGGCGAGGTAGCAAGCGCCGATCAGTTTGGCGAAACTGCTCAGGGAGCCGATGCCGTACTGGCCGATGATGTAGGCCATCGCCCCGAAGGCGCCGATGGGCGCCAGTCGCATCACCCAGCCGATGACCGTGAAGAACACGTGGCTCAGATGGTCGACGATCTCGAGGATGACGGGCGGGCCCTTCTCGCCGAACTTTGCCAACGCCAGCCCGAAGAGGACGGCGAAGAACAGGACCTGGAGCAGGTTGTTCTCAGTGAACGCCTTGAACACCGACTCGGGGATGATGTTCAGCAGAAAATCGACGGTGTGCGGCAGCTCTTTGTTCTGGGTCTTCTTCGCGATCGCGTCGGCCCCGGACGCCAGCGTGGCGGCGTCGACGTGGAAACCGGCCCCGGGTTTGACGATGTTGCCGACGACCAGCCCGAAGAGCAGCGCGAAGGTGGTCACCGCCTCGAAGTAGATCAACGCTTTCACGCCGATCCGGCCGACGGACTTGAGGTCGCCGACGTGCGCAATGCCCAGCACGACGGTGCAGAAGATGATCGGCGCGATCAGCATCTTGATCAGCTTGATGAAGCCGTCGGCGAGCGGCTTGAGGTCGGCGCCGACCTTGGGCTGCAGCCAGCCGACGAGGATGCCGGCGACGATCGCGACGAGCAGCTGCACGAAAAGCGACGTGTACCAAGGAGGCTTGTTCGCGAGCCGGATCATCTCGCTTTTGGGCGGTTGCATGGTGGTCGCCATCGCGCGAAAGTACTGATCGGGCGTCACCGCGCGATTTCTGCGATGTTTCTGTGACGTCGCGCATGAGATATATCGAATCCAGCAATTAGTCTCGCCACGTGCTGATCGCAATCGAAGGCGTCGATGGTGCGGGGAAGAACACGCTGACCCAGGGTCTGCGGGCGCAGTTCGAGGCCCGCGGGAAGTCGGTGACCACCGTGGCGTTCCCGCGCTACGGCCGCTCGGTCGAGGCGGATATCGCCGCCGAGGCGCTCCATGGCCGGCACGGCGACCTCGCCGATTCGGTGTACGCCATGGCGATGCTGTTCGCGCTCGACCGCGCGGGCGCCAAGGCCGAGATCGCCGCATTGAACGACGCGCACGATGTTGTGATCCTCGACCGCTACGTTGCGTCCAACGCCGCCTACAGCGCGGCCCGGCTGCATCAGGGGGCGGGCGGGGACGTCGTCGCCTGGGTGCGGGAGTTGGAGTTCGAGCGGTTGGCGCTGCCGGTGCCGGACTGGCAGCTCTATCTCAATGTGCCGACCGATCTCGCCGCAGAGCGGGCGGCACGCCGGGAAGCTCAGGACGCGACGCGAACCCGCGACGCCTACGAGCGCGACGGTGGCCTGCAGGGCCGCACGGCCGCGGTGTACACCGCGCTCGCGGCCGAAAACTGGGTCGGCCGTTGGGCTTTGGTCGCCCCGGACGTCGACCCGGGGGAGCTGGCCACAACGCTGCTGGGGTGATCTGGCCGCCTCGTCTACCAGCGAGTTGTCAGGTAAGAGGCAAAACACCCATCGGAGATCACAGCTTTATCGCGATCTGGTGACACCATGGACGCCATGAGGCAACGCATTCTGGTCGTCGACGACGACCCATCTCTGGCCGAGATGCTCACCATCGTGCTGCGGGGCGAAGGCTTCGACACCGCCGTCATCGGTGACGGCAGCCAGGCGCTGACCGCGGTCCGCGAGCTGCGCCCGGATCTGGTGCTGTTGGACCTCATGCTGCCCGGAATGAACGGCATCGACGTGTGCCGTGTGCTGCGCGCCGACTCTGGCGTGCCGATCGTCATGCTGACCGCCAAGACCGACACGGTCGACGTGGTGCTGGGCCTGGAGTCCGGTGCCGACGACTACGTCATGAAGCCCTTCAAACCGAAGGAGCTGGTGGCGCGGGTGCGTGCGCGGTTGCGCCGCAACGACGACGAACCGGCAGAGATGCTGTCCATCGCCGACGTCGACATCGACGTGCCGGCCCACAAGGTGACCCGCCAGGGTGAGCAGATTTCGCTGACTCCGCTGGAGTTCGACCTGCTCGTGGCCCTCGCCCGGAAGCCGCGCCAAGTCTTCACTCGTGACGTGCTGCTCGAACAGGTGTGGGGCTACCGCCACCCGGCAGACACCCGCCTGGTGAACGTCCACGTGCAGCGGCTGCGGGCCAAGGTCGAGAAGGACCCGGAGAACCCGCAGGTGGTGCTCACCGTTCGAGGAGTGGGATACAAGGCCGGACCGCCGTGATCGGACGGCTCGTCAAGCCCGAGCCTGAGACCGTAGGGCGCCGGTGATCTGGGGATCCCGACGGCGTATCCGTGGCGGTTTCGGCTCGGGCGCTTTCGTGCGCGGGCTGGGTGCTGTCGGCCGGGTGGTCGGCTATGCCTGGCGCCGCTCGCTACAACTGCGTGTGGTGTCCCTGACGCTGGGGTTGTCCCTTGCCGTCATCCTGGTGCTGGGTTTCGTGCTGACCAGCCAGATCACCGACCGCATCCTCGAAGCCAAGGTCCGTGCCGGCACCGAAGAGGTCGAGCACGCCCGCACGACGGTGAGCGGCATCGTCGGCGGCGAGGAGACGCGCTCGCTGAACAGCAGCCTGCAGCTGGCGCGCAACACGCTCATCGACCGCAAGGTCGATTCGGGCTCGCGGCTGGCCGGTGCGTTCGACGCGGTGCTGGTGGTACCGGGTGACGGTCCGCGCGCGGCCACGTCGGCCGGGCCGGTGGGCGAGATTCCGAACTCGTTGCGCGACTTCGTCAAAGCGGGCCAGGTCAGCTACCAGTACGCGACCGTCCACACCGATGGCTTCTCCGGTCCCGCGCTGATCGTCGGCAGCCCGACGTCGTCGCAGGTCACCAACCTCGAGCTGTACCTGATCTTTCCGCTGAGCAACGAAGAGAGCACCATCGCGCTGGTGCGCGGCACCATGGCCACCGGTGGCATCGTGCTGCTGGGTCTGCTCGCGGCTATCGCGCTGCTGGTGGCCCGGCAGATCGTGCTGCCGGTGCGGTCGGCGTCGCGCATCGCCGAGCGGTTCGCCGAGGGACACCTCACCGAGCGCATGCCGGTACGCGGTGAGGACGACATGGCGCGCCTGGCGGTGTCGTTCAACGACATGGCCGAGAGCCTGCACAAGCAGATCACCCAGCTCGAAGAGTTCGGAAACCTGCAGCGCCGCTTCACCTCTGACGTCAGCCACGAGCTGCGGACGCCGCTGACGACGGTCCGCATGGCCGCGGACCTCATCTACGACCACAGCGAGGAACTCGACCCGGCGCTGCGGCGCTCGACGGAGTTGATGGTCAACGAACTCGACCGCTTCGAGACACTGCTGGCCGACCTGCTCGAAATCTCCCGGCACGACGCCGGTGTGGCCGAGCTGTCGGTGGAATCGGTCGACCTGCGCGACACCGTGCAGAGCGCACTCGACAACGTCGGCCACCTGGCCGACGACGCAAACATCAAACTCGCCGTGCATCTTCCGGACGAGGCCGTCATCGCCGAGGTGGATCCGCGCCGCGTCGAGCGGATCCTGCGCAACCTCATCGCCAACGCGATCGACCATGCGGAGAAGAAGCCCGTTCAGATCAAGATGGCCGCCGATGTGGATACCGTGGCAGTGACGGTCCGCGATTTCGGCGTGGGTCTGCGACCGGGCGAGGAGAAGATGGTGTTCAGCCGGTTCTGGCGCTCTGACCCCTCGCGGGTGCGGCGCTCCGGCGGCACCGGCCTCGGCCTGGCCATCAGCATCGAGGATGCCCGCCTGCACCAGGGTCGGCTGGAGGCCTGGGGCGAACCCGGCCACGGCGCCTGCTTCCGGCTCACGCTGCCGCTGGTGCGCGGTCACAAGGTGACCACCAGCCCGCTGCCCCTCAAACCCACTGGGCCCAAATCGGTTACGGCTCTCTCGTCCGGGGAACTGCCCGCGGGGGACGCATCGTGAAAGGGGCACTGGCGCTCTGCGCGGTGCTGATGCTGGTCCTGACGGGGTGCGCCGGCGTACCCAGTTCGTCGGCACCACAGGCCGTGGGCACCGTCGACCGGCCGGCGCCGCGCAACCTGCCGACGCCGTCGCCCGGCATGGACCCGGACCTGCTGCTGCGCGAATTCCTCAAAGCCACCGCCGATCCCGCGAACCGGCACCTGGCGGCGCGCCAGTTCCTCACCGAATCGGCATCCCGGTCGTGGGACGACGCCGGTAGCGCCCTGCTGATCGACCGCGTTGTGTTCGTGGAAACCCGTGGCACGGACAAGGTTTCGGTGACCATGCACGCCGACATCCTGGGCTCGCTGTCGGACGTCGGGGTGTTCGAGACGGGGGAGGGCGCGCTGCCCGACCCGGGCCCCATCGATCTGGTGAAGACGCCGCGGGGCTGGCGCATCGACAAGCTGCCCAACGGGGTATTCCTGGATTGGCAACAGTTCCAGTCCACCTACAAACGCGACACGCTGTACTTCGTCGACCCGACCGGCAAGACCGTCGTGCCCGACCCGCGCTACGTCGCGGTGTCCGACCCGGACCAGCTCGCCACCGAACTCGTCACCAAGCTGCTGTCCGGACCGCGGCCCGAGATGGCAAGCAGCGTACGGAATCTGATGGCCGCACCGCTGCGGTTGCGGGGTCCGGTGACGCGGGCCGACGGCGGCAAGACCGGTGTCGGACGCGGCTACGGCGGCGCCCGCATCGACCTCGAGAGCCTGTCGACCACCGACCCGCACAGCCGGCAACTGCTTGCGGCGCAGATCATCTGGACGCTGTTCCGGGCCGGGGTCAACGGCCCGTACGTGATCAACGCCGACGGCGCCGCCCTCGACGACCGCTTCGCCGAAGGCTGGAACACCTCCGACGTCGCGGCCACCGATCCGGGTGCCGACCCCGGCGCCGCGGCCGGCCTGCATGCTCTGGCCGGGGGATCGCTGGTGTCGCTGGAAGGTGACAACGCGCCGCGGGTCGCCGGGGCGTTCGGCCAACTGCCGGGCCAGACCTCGGCGGCGTTGTCGCGTAGCGGGCAGGAGGTCGCCTCGGTGGTGACGCTGCGGCCCGGCGCCCCGGACATGGCGCAGTCGCTGTGGGTGGGTCCGGTCAACGGCGACGCCGCACAGGCGCTCGACGCGCATACGCTGTCGCGTCCCAGCTGGTCGCTCGACGACGCGATCTGGATCGTCGTCGATGGCGCCAACGTCGTGCGCGCGATCCAGGAGGCGGCGTCAGGCCAACCCGCCCGCATTCCTGTCGACTCGTCGGCGGTGGCCACCAAATTCCCCGGCCCGATCAGCGCGCTGCAGTTGTCGCGGGACGCCACCCGCGCCGCGATGGTGATCAACGGCCAGGTGATCCTGGCCAGCGTCGAGCAGCGCGAGGGCGGCCAGCTCGCGCTCACCTATCCACGCCGGCTCGGTTTCGGCCTGGGCAACACGGCGCTGTCGCTGTCCTGGCGCACCGGCGACGACATCGTCGTGACCCGCACCGACGGCGCGCACCCCGTGTCGTACGTCAACCTCGACGGCGTCAACTCCGACGGGCCCACCAGGAACCTGGTCGTCCCGGTGTCGACCGTGGCCGCGAACACCTCGACGGTGTACCTCGCCGACCAACGTGGCGTGCTCCAGCTGTCGGGTTCGGCAGCGGACAACAACCTCATGTGGACCGATGTCCGGCCGCTGATGGTCGCGGGCGCACTGCCCGTGCTTCCTGGCTGAATCAATCTGTCGTACCCCCGCGCCATGCTGGCCTCATGCTCGACCTCGTCCTGCCCGTCGAATGCGGTGGCTGCGGTGCGCCGTCGACCCGCTGGTGCCCCGCCTGCGCGGCGGAACTGACCGTCCGCCCCGACGAGCCGCACGTCGTCTCGCCGCGGGAGGACCCCGGCATCCCGGTGTTCGCGCTCGGGCGCTACGCCGGGGCCAGAAGGCGCGCCGTCGTCGGGCTCAAAGAACATGGCCGCACCGATCTCGTCGCACCGCTCGCCGACGCCGTCGCCGCGGCGCTGCGGACGCTGATCGCCTGGGGCCTGATCGTGCCGCCGCTGACGGTGGTGCCCGCGCCCACCCGGAGTCTGGCCGCCCGGCGCCGCGGCGGCGACCCCGTCGCGAAGATCGCCCGCACCGCGGCCGCGGGTCTACCGGGAATGACGGTCCAGCCGGCATTGGCCATGCGGGCCTTCGCGCGCGACTCGGTGGGCCTCTCCAGCGCGCAGCGCCAGCGCAACATCCGCGGCCGCGTCCGACTGCGCACACCGGTGCGCGGGGAGGCCGTCGTGTTCGACGATGTGGTGACGACGGGTGCGACGGCAGCTGAGGCCGTTCGGGTCCTGCAAACATCCGGAGCGCAGGTGGCGGCGGTGCTCGCAATAGCACACGCGTGACCCTCCAGGCGGCATGACACGGCCGGAGGAGTACGTACATCAACTCGATATGAAGTTCTCAAAACCGGTATGCGAAATCGGTGGCACGACTAGGTGAACTCGGACTACCGTCGGCTGCAACCACCCGTGAAGCCTCACGGCGGTACCGACATATTCACTCGGTGCCAAATCGCTAACAGCGGTAGGAGGTGAGTACTCAACACCTTGCGCCGGGCTGCGGCGACTTGCAGACCCGCTCGGCGCGTAGTTCAGACCGTGTGCAAGAAGAGCCACACGTGCACTGCGAGAGAGAAGCGAGTTGCTAAGCATGACAACCCAATCCGTGGATTCTGCCCGCTCGACCATGTTTGCCGACGACACCGAGCCTGCGCCCGAACCGCACGCCGACGTCGTCGTCAAGGGCCGCAACGTCGAGGTCCCCGAACACTTCCGCATCTACGTTTCCGAGAAGCTCGCTCGATTGGAGCGCTTCGATCGCACCATCTACCTGTTCGATGTCGAACTCGACCACGAGAAGAACCGGCGCCAGCGCAAGAACTGCCAGCATGTCGAGATCACGGCACGCGGCCGCGGGCCGGTCGTTCGCGGCGAAGGCTGCGCCGACAGCTTCTACGCGGCCCTCGAATCGGCCGTCGGCAAACTCGAGAACCGGCTCAGGCGCAGCAAGGACCGCCGCAAGATCCACTACGGCGACAAGACGCCGGTGGGCCTGGCCGAGGCGACGTCCATCGTCCCGCCCGAGGATCTGCCGGAGGTGCCGAACCAGACCGCAGCCGCCGAGGTCGACGACCATGTGCCCGGTCAGGTGGTCCGCGTCAAGGAACACCCGGCCAACCCGATGACGGTCGATGATGCGCTCTACGAGATGGAGCTGGTCGGACACGACTTCTTCCTGTTCCATGACAAGGAGAGCGACCGGCCGACGGTGGTCTACCGCAGACATGCCTATGACTACGGATTGATCCGTCTGTCCTGAGGTCCCGCTGATGCGCCCCCGGCCGAACCGCCGGGGGCGCACTCTTATCTGCCGATTCCGCCGGTCACCTACGATGGTCACGTCTAACCCGCCGACGTATATCCGTTCCAGACCCACAGGGGAAAAGCGTGCTGTCGAAGTTGCTCCGCATCGGTGAAGGCCGCATGGTCAAGCGCCTGCAAAAGGTCGCCGACTATGTCAACACCTTGTCCGATGACGTCGAGAAGCTGTCGGACGACGAGCTGCGCGCCAAGACCGAAGAGTTCAAGAAGCGCATCGCCGGTGGCGAGTCGCTCGACGACCTGCTGCCCGAGGCCTTCGCCGTCGCCCGCGAGGCGGCCTGGCGCGTGCTGGACCAGCGCCACTTCGACGTCCAGGTGATGGGCGGCGCGGCGCTGCACTACGGCAACGTCGCCGAGATGAAGACCGGTGAGGGCAAGACCCTGACCTGTGTGCTCCCGGCCTACCTCAACGCGCTCTCCGGCAAGGGTGTGCACGTCGTCACCGTCAACGACTACCTGGCCAAGCGCGACAGCGAGTGGATGGGCCGCGTGCACCGCTTCCTCGGCCTGGAGGTCGGGGTGATCCTGTCGCAGCTGACGCCGGAGGAGCGTCGCGCCGCGTACAACGCCGACATCACCTACGGCACGAACAACGAGTTCGGCTTCGACTACCTGCGCGACAACATGGCGCACTCGGTCGACGACATGGTCCAGCGCGGCCACAACTTCGCCATCGTCGACGAGGTCGACTCGATCCTCATCGACGAGGCCCGTACCCCGCTGATCATCTCCGGCCCCGCCGACGGCGCCTCGAACTGGTACACCGAGTTCGCGCGCATCGCGCCGCTCATGGAGAAGGACGTCCACTACGAGGTCGACATCCGCAAGCGCACCATCGGTGTGCACGAGGCCGGCGTGGAGTTCGTCGAGAACCAGCTGGGCATCGACAACCTCTACGAGGCCGCCAACTCACCGCTGGTCAGCTACCTGAACAACGCCATCAAGGCCAAGGAACTGTTCCAGCGCGACAAGGACTACATCGTCCGCGACGGCGAGGTCGTCATCGTCGACGAGTTCACCGGCCGCGTGCTGGTCGGCCGCCGCTACAACGAGGGCATGCACCAGGCCATCGAGGCCAAGGAGCACGTCGAGATCAAGGCCGAGAACCAGACCCTGGCCACCATCACGCTGCAGAACTACTTCCGCCTCTACGACAAGTTGTCCGGTATGACCGGTACCGCCGAGACCGAGGCCGCTGAGCTGCACGAGATCTACAAGCTGGGCGTGGTGCAGATCCCCACCAATCGGCCCATGATCCGTCAGGACCAGTCCGACCTGATCTACAAGACCGAAGAGGCCAAGTACATCGCCGTCGTCGACGATGTGCAGGAGCGCTACGAGAAGGGCCAGCCGGTTCTGATCGGTACCACCAGCGTGGAGCGGTCGGAGTACCTCTCCAAGCAGTTCACCAAGCGCCGCATCCCGCACAACGTGCTCAACGCCAAGTACCACGAGCAGGAAGCCAACATCATCGCTGAGGCCGGCCGGCTGAAGGCCGTCACGGTCGCCACCAACATGGCCGGTCGCGGTACCGACATCGTGTTGGGCGGCAACGTCGACTTCATCGCCGACGCGCGGCTGCGCAAGCGTGGCCTGGACCCCGTCGAGACGCCCGACGAGTACGAGGCGGCCTGGCACGAGGAGCTGCCCAAGGTCAAGGAGTTGGTCGAGGAAGAGGCCAAGAAGGTTCGCGAGGTCGGTGGCCTGTACGTGCTGGGCACCGAGCGCCACGAGTCCCGTCGTATCGACAACCAGCTGCGCGGTCGCTCCGGCCGTCAGGGTGACCCGGGCGAGTCCCGGTTCTTCCTGTCGCTGTCCGACGAGCTGATGCGCCGCTTCAACGGCGCCACCCTCGAGGCGCTGCTGACCCGCCTGAACCTGCCGGACGACGTGCCGATCGAGGCCAAGATGGTGACCCGCGCGATCAAGAGCGCGCAGACCCAGGTCGAGCAGCAGAACTTCGAGGTCCGCAAGAACGTCCTCAAGTACGACGAGGTGATGAACCAGCAGCGCAAGGTCATCTACCGCGAGCGCCGGGCGATTCTCGAGGGTGAGGACGTGCAGGACACGGCCCACAAGATGCTGGTCGACGTCATCACCGCCTACGTCGACGGCGCCACCGCCGAGGGCTATGCCGAGGACTGGGATCTGGCCAAGTTGTGGGACGCGCTCAAGACGCTGTACCCGGTGGGTCTGGACTACCACAACCTGATCGACTCCGATGCTGTCGGCGAGCCGGGCGAGCTGACCCAGGAAGAGCTGCGCGACGCGCTGATCGCCGACGCCGAAAAGGCTTACGCCAAGCGCGAAGCCGACCTGGAGGCCATCGCCGGGCCCGGTGCCATGCGGCAGCTGGAGCGCAGCGTCCTGCTGAACGTCATCGACCGCAAGTGGCGCGAGCACCTCTATGAGATGGACTACCTCAAGGAGGGCATCGGCCTGCGGGCCATGGCGCAGCGCGACCCCCTGGTCGAGTACCAGCGCGAGGGCTTCGACATGTTCACGGGCATGCTCGAAGGGTTGAAGGAGGAGTCGGTCGGCTTCCTGTTCAACGTGCAGGTCGAGGCTCAGCAGGCGCCGCAGGTGGCTCCGGTCGCCGCGCCGCAGGGGCTCGCGCAGTTCGCCGCGGAGGCCGAGCAGAACGCTGCCCAAGAGCAGGCCGCGCCGGCCGCGTTGCGCGCCAAGGGAATTGAGGACAAGGCCCCGGCCATGACCTACAGCGGCCCGGCCGAGGACGGGTCCGCGGAGGTTCGTCGCGAGGGCGGCCGGCACGCAGCGGGCCCGGGCTCACGCCGGGAACGTCGTGAGGCCGCGCGCAAGCAGAAGCGGCGCTGACCCGCTCAACCCAGCTGCAGGGCCACGAATTGCCAACGCCCGCCGAGTATTTCGATGCGTCCGGCGGCGGCATGCAGTCGTGGCCCGCGGCTGAAGGTGGCGAACACCTCGACGGCCGTGGGTGACCCGTCCTGTTCGCGGGCGGTGCGTAGCCGCACCCGGCGCAGCGCGGCGGTGCCGTCGGTCCTGGTGCGGCGGGGCCATGACGACATGGCGTCGAACAGCGTGGCGGTGACCAGCGGGCGCACTTGCGCCATCGGCCGCCGGCGGTCGCTGACCTCCAGGACCCGGCGCAGTGCGGCGTCGGCGAACATCAGTGCGGCGCTGGGCGGCGCGACCTCGAGCGGCGACCCGACAGCGGATCCGGTGGCGCAATCCGGTTCGGGATCGGCCACCACCTGGAGCCGGTTGGGGACACGGACCGGCGTGCCCGTCTCGATCGGCGCGGGCTCGTAGTCGACGATCGGCACCGTCAGGTCGACGTCGATGCGGGTCGATGCGGTCATGAAATCTCTCCAGCGGTCGGTCCGGTGCATGAGGCGCATCTGCTGGAGAGTCGCAGACCGCTAAATCATCGCACCGGTTTCACCAGGTGCTCGACGCCAATTCGCCGATCCGGTGCTGCGGGGGACCGGTCCCGGGGATACCGTGACGGGGTCGTTCAGGAGGTGAAGGGGGAGCGGCTGCATGGTGACCCGGTTGTCGGCGTCGGACGCGTCGTTCTACGGGCTGGAAGACTCATCGACACCCATGTACGTCGGGACGCTGTCCATCTTGCGGCGACCGCGGGCCGGCCTGAGCTACGAGACACTGCTGGCGACCGTCGAGGCCCGGCTCCCGCAGATTCCGCGCTACCGGCAGAAGGTCCGCGAGGTCACGCTGGGCCTGGCCCGGCCGGTCTGGGTCGACGACCGCGACTTCGACATCACCTATCACATCCGGCGCTCGGCGCTGCCGTCTCCGGGCAGTGATGCCCAGCTCCACGATCTGGTGGCCCGGCTGGGCTCGCGGCCGCTGGACAAGACCCGGCCGCTGTGGGAGATGTGCCTCGTCGAAGGGCTCTCCGACAATCGCCTGGCGATCTACACCAAGACCCACCAGGCGCTCGTCAACGGCATGACGGCGCTGGAGATCGGGCACGTCATCGCGGACCGGACCCAGAAGCCCCCCGAGTTCGGCGAGGACATCTGGATCCCGGGCCGCGAGCCCAGCGATGCCTCGCTGCTGCTGGGCGCCATCGGGGAGTGGATCACGCGTCCGACGGCGCAGTTGGCCGCCGTGCAGTCGGCGGCGGCGGACATGATCTCGAGCACCGAACAGTTCGTCGAGGCCGGCCGGCGGGTCATCGACATGGCGCGCACGCTGGTACGGGGTACCGCCCCGAGCAGCCCGCTGAACGCCACCGTGTCCCGCAACCGGCGGTTCACCGTCGCCAAGCACGAGCTGGAGGAGTACCGCCAGCTGCGGACGCGCTTCGACTGCGACGTCAACGACGTGGTGCTGGCGGTGGTGACCGGCGCGCTGCGGAACTGGCTGATGTCCCGCGGTCAGTCGGTGTCGACGGGGCTGACGGTGCGGGCCATGGCGCCGATGTCGGTTTATCCCGAAACCGACCACCTCGAGACCGCCGGGCCGGGGCAGGCGATCAGCGAGGTGACGCCGTTCCTGGTCGACCTGCCGGTGGGCGAGAACAACGCGCTCGTGCGGCTGTCCCAGATCGCGCACGCCACCGAGACGCAGGCCACCACGACCACCCCGGTCGACGCGCGCACCATCGTCACGCTGTCGGGCTTCGCGCCGCCGACATTGCACGCCATGGGCACCCGGGTCGCGACGAGTTTCCCGGCGCGGCAGTTCAACCTGTTGATCACCAACGTGCCGGGCGCGCAGAAGCAGATGTACGTCGCGGGCACCAAGTTGCTGGACACCTACGCGGTGCCACCGCTGCTGAACAATCAGGTGCTGGCGCTCGGCATCACGTCGTACAACGGCAGCCTGTACTACGGCATCAACGCCGACCGCGAGGCCATGAGCGACGTCGACGTGTTTCCCAGCCTGCTGCGCGAAGCGCTCGACGAGCTGCGGGAGACGGCGCGCTGATCGCTTAGAGTGCCCTGGTGCGCGTCTACATTCCGGCGACCCTGGCCATGCTCACGCAACTCGTGGCAGACGGGGTGATGCCGGCCCGCAGCGGTACCGCGTTCGCGGTGACGCCGACCCTGCGTGAGGCGTACGCGCACGGCGACGAGGACGAGCTGGGCGAGATCGCACTGCAGGAAGCGGCCCTGGCGTCGCTGCGGCTACTGGCCGGCGAAGGGGTCGGCGAGGACGCCGGCTTGCCGCCGCGGCGGGCGGTGCTGGTGGCCGAGGCCGAGGGTGTGACGGTGCGCCCCGATCTGGACGACGCCGTGGTGCGTCTGGCCGGGCCGGTCAAGCTGGCCGACGTGATCGCGGCGTACGTCGACAACTCGGCGGCCGAGCCGGCGGTGCTTGCTGCGGTGGCCGTCGTGGACGCTGCCGACCTCGGCGACGAGGACGCCGAGCTCACCGTCGGAGATGCGCAGGATCATGATCTGGCGTGGTACGCCGCTCAAGAGTTACCGTTCTTGTTGGAGCTGCTGTAGCCCTTGCGCCTCGCCTGCAGGGGTAGCTACTTGAGCGTAGGTTACGGTACCGTAGGTTAGGACGACCAACCGAGCGGGAGTGAACGTGGCCAAGAACAGCATCAAGGTCTCGGCCAATGTGGTCGACACGGTGCGGCCCACGGTGGCCGGCGCCAAGGAGCGGCCGGGCTGGCACGCGCTGCGCACGCTCGTCGGGCGCATCACCACACCACTGTTGCCGGACGACTACCTCAAGCTGGTCAATCCGCTGTGGTCGGCACGGGAGCTGCGCGGCAAGGTCGTCGACGTGCGCCGGGAGACCGAGGATTCGGCAACCCTGGTGATCAAGCCGGGCTGGGGATTCTCCTTCGATTACCACCCGGGGCAGTACATCGGCATCGGTCTGCTGGTCGACGGCCGCTGGCGGTGGCGTTCGTACTCGCTGACGTCGAGCCCGGTGGAATCGCGCGGCGACCACACCATCACCATCACGGTGAAGGCCATGCCCGAGGGCTTCCTGTCGACCCACCTGGTCGGTGGCGTGGCGCCCGGCACCATCGTGCGACTGGCCGCGCCGCAGGGCGAGTTCGTCATGCCGGACCCCGCGCCGGGCAAGGTCTTGTTCCTGACCGCCGGCTCGGGCATCACCCCGGTGATGTCGATGCTGCGCACCCTGGCGCGCCGGGACCAGATCACCGACATCGTCCACCTGCACTCTGCCCCGACTGCGGCCGACGTCATCTTCGCCGATGAGCTGGCGAAGCTGGCCAAGGATCACCCGAGCTACCAGTTGCGCGTGCGGGCCACCCGTACCGAGGGGCGCCTCGACCTGACCAAGCTGGACGAGGAAGTCGCCGACTGGCGGACGCGCGAAGCGTGGGCGTGCGGCCCGGAGGCCATGCTGCACGACGCCGAGCGCGAGTACGAGGCAGCGGGGCTCGGGGTGCGGCTGCACCTGGAGCGCTTCGCGGCGTCGCGGGCTGCGGTCGAGGGCACCGGTGGTTCGGTGACGTTCGAGCGCAGCGGAAAGACCGTCGTCGCCGATGCGGCGACATCGCTGATGGAGGCCGGTGAACAGGCCGGCGTGCAGATGCCGTTCGGCTGCCGGATGGGTATCTGTCAGTCCTGCGTGGTGGGTTTGCTGGAGGGGCACGCGCGAGATCTGCGGACCGGAGAGGAACGGGAACCCGGAAGTCGGGTGCAGACGTGCGTTTCGGCTGCGGCCGGCGACTGCGTGCTGGATATTTAACAAAACCGCAGATCTGGGAAATATAGAATTTGCTGTCTAGCAACCTACGGTTGAGTAGGTTACGCTAGCGTAGGTAACTGGAAGGAGGTCGATATGGCAGTCACTGACGTACCTGAGTTCGCGCACCTGACCGAAGCCGATATCGAGGCTCTGGGCGTCGAGCTGGACGCGATCCGGCAAGACATCGAAGAATCCCGCGGCGTCCGCGACGCCCGGTACATCCGCCGCACCATCGCGGCACAACGTGCTCTCGAAGTAGCCGGCCGTCTGCTGCTGTTGCGCAGCTCGAAGCGGGCGTACTGGTGGGCCGGGGCAAGCACCCTGGGCGTGGCCAAGATCATCGAGAACATGGAGATCGGCCACAACGTCATGCACGGCCAGTGGGACTGGATGAACGATCCCGAGATTCACTCCTCGACGTGGGAGTGGGACATGAACGGGGTCTCCAAGCACTGGCGGTTCACCCACAACTTCATGCACCACAAGTACACGAACATCCTCGGGATGGACGACGATGTGGGCTACGGCCTGCTGCGCGTCACGCGTGACATCAAGTGGAAGCCGCACCACCTCTTCAACCTCGGGTTCAACACCGTCCTGGCGTTGCTGTTCGAGTGGGGCGTCGGTCTGCAGCACCTGGAGCTCGGCAAGATCTTCAAGGGCCGCGACGACCGCAAGGCGACCATGGTCCGCGTGCGTGAGTTCAGCACCAAGGCCGTGCACCAGCTGACCAAGGACTACGTCGCGTACCCCGCACTCACGTCCCTGTCCCCGGGTGCCACGTACAAGTCGACGATGAAGGCCAACTTCCTGGCCAACGTCATCCGCAACGTGTGGGCCAACGCGGTGATCTTCTGCGGCCATTTCCCCGATGGCGCAGAGAAGTTCACCAAGACCGACATGGTCGGCGAGTCCAAGGGCGAGTGGTACCTGCGCCAGATGCTGGGCAGTGCCAACTTCAACTCGGGCCCGGTGCTGCGCTTCATGAGCGGCAACCTGAGCCACCAGATCGAGCATCACCTGTACCCGGACCTGCCCAGCAACCGGCTGCACGAGATCTCGATCCGCGTGCGGGCGCTGTGCGAGAAGTACGACCTGCCCTACACCACCGGGAACTTCCTGGTGCAGTACGGCAAGACGTGGCGCACCATCGCCAAGCTGTCGGTGCCGGACAAGTATCTGATCGACACGGTCGACGACGCCCCGGAGACCCGGAGCGAGCGGATGTTCGTCGAGCTCGACGAGAGCTTCGGCGCCATCGACCCGGCGACCGGCAACAAGCGCGGTCTGAAGACGGCGATCGCCACCGTGCGTGGCCGCCGCCGTCGGGCCAAGCGCGTGGCCGCCGCCTAGCAAGTCCCGTGAAAACCCCCAAAACCACCAGGTTTTGGGGGTTTTCGCGTTCTCTGGTCGTGCCGGGGGTGGCACTCGCCGTCGCCTGCACACCGGGACAGGCGCGACCCGACACCGCCACGGCGCAACTGGGCCACGAGTTCGTCCTCGCCGGCGGGCAGGACGCGATGGTCGACGGCGCCGGGCTGCGGCTGAAATTCGATCGGGTGCTTGATGATTCGCGCTGCCCGAAGCGGGTGTCATGCGTATGGACGGGCGCGGCCCGGATCGCTGTCGTCGTCACCCCCGACGGTCAGCAGCCGACCACACTGGAGTTCGACACCAATCCCGCACCGGGGCAGACCCACCTGACCGATACGGTCGGCGGGTACATCGTCGAATTGCGCTCGCTGGACCCGTATCCCGAGACGCCGGGCACCATTGCGTTGACGGACTACCGCGCGACGATGCTGGTGGCCCGCTAGTACGCCGGCTCGTTCAGCACCGCGAGGAGGCGACGAGCCGCTTCGACGCGGTCGACGGCCGGGCCGGTGAGCGTGTCGAGCGCGCATTCCGGGTCGGCCGGTGGCCCCATGTGCCCGCAGCCGCGGGGGCAGTCCTCGATGGCCTCGGCGAGGTCCGAGAACGCCATCAGCACGTCGTCGGGCTGGATGTGCGCGAGGCCGAAGGACCGGATGCCCGGGGTGTCGACGACCCAGCCGTCGTCGAGCGGCAGCGCCACCGACTGTGTCGACGTGTGCTTGCCCTTCCCGACGCCCGACACCTCACCGGTGGCCCGGTCTGCCTCGGGCACAAGGCGATTCACCAGCGTCGACTTGCCGACACCGGAATGGCCGAGCAGCACGGTGACCTTGCCCTCGAGCAGGGGCGCGACGGCGTCGAGCGGATCGTCGCGGCCGGCGGTGATGATCGTCAGGTCCAGGCCGGCGAACTCGGCGGCGAACGGCTCGGCCGGCGCCAGATCGTTCTTCGTCAGGCACAGGATCGGCCGCAGCCCACCGACGTACGCGGCGATCAGGGCACGCTGCACCAGCCCGGCGCGCGGCGGCGGATCGGCCAGGGCGACGACCATCAACAACTGGTCGGCGTTGGCGACCACCACCCGTTCGGTGGGGTCGGTGTCATCGGCGGTGCGGCGCAACACGGTTCGGCGTTCGTCGCGGCGCACGATGCGGGCCAGGGTGTCGGGCTTGCCCGACAGGTCGCCGACGATGCCCACCGAGTCGCCGACCACGATCGGGGTGCGGCCCAGTTCACGGGCCCGCATCGCGGTGACGATGTGGTCGGGATTGCCGTCCAGCGCGCAGCCCCAGCGGCCGCGGTCGACGGTGACGACCATGGCCTCGCGGGCGTCGGCGTGCGTCGGCCGGTTCTTGGTGCGGGGACGCGAACCCTTGCCCGAGCGCACCCGGACATCTGATTCGTCGTACTCCCGCAAGCTATTTCCCGGCCAGCAGGTCTGCCCACATACCGGGGAAGTCCGGCAGCGTCTTGGCCGTGGTGGCGATGTCCTCCACCTGCACGCCGGGCACCCGCAGGCCGATGATCGCGCCGGCGGTGGCCATCCGGTGGTCGGCGTAGGACCGCCAGGTGCCTTCGTGCAGCGGCACGGCCGTGATGACCAGACCGTCGTCGGTCTCGCGGCACTGGCCGCCCAGCCCGTTGATCTCGGCGGTCAGCGCGGCAAGCCGGTCGGTCTCGTGCCCGCGCAGGTGCGCGATGCCCGACAGTGTCGACACCGAACCCGGGCTCGCCAGCGCGGCGAGTGCGGCCATCGACGGCGCCAGCTCGCCGACGGCCTTCAGATCGGCGTCGAAGCCGCCGTAGCTCTGCGCGCCCCGGACCTCCAGGTGCGAATCGACCACCTGCACAACGGTGTTCAGCTTGTCCAGCAATTCGAGAATGTCGCCCGACGGCTGCACGCTCTGCTGCGGCCAGTGGGCCAGCCGCACCGTGCCGCCGGTCACCGCGGCGGCCGCGAGGAACGGCACCGAGTTCGACAGGTCGGGCTCGATGGCCCAGTGCCGCGCCGCGATCGGCCCGGGCGCCACGTGCCAGCGGTTCGGCTCGCTGTCGTCGACCTCGACGCCCGCTTCGCGCAGCATCGTGATGGTCATCTCGACGTGCGGCTGTGACGGCACCGCCGCACCGGTGTGGATGACCGTCAGGCCGTCACGGAACGTGGCCCCCGACAACAACAGTCCGGACACGAACTGCGACGACGACGACGCGTCGATCCGGACCTCGCCGCCGGCCACCGACCCGGTGCCCGACACGGTGAACGGCATGCCGTCGCCGTCGATGTCGACGCCGAGGCCGCGCATGGCGTCGAGCAGCGGGGTGATGGGGCGCGTCTTGGCCTGCTCGTCGCCATCAAAGGTGACGACATGACGACCGACGGCCGCGACCGGCGGGACGAACCGCAGCACGGTGCCGGCCAGGCCGCAGTCGATGCGCACGTCCCCGGACGGGGCGATGGCGCCACCGACGGTCAGTTCCGTGCCGTCACCCGTGATCGTCACGCCGAGGGCCTGCAGCGCGCCGATCATCAGGTTGGTGTCGCGGCTGCGGAGCGCGCCGCTGACGGTCGAGGTGCCCTGCGGGGTCGCCAGGGCTGCCAGGATCAGCGCTCGGTTGGTCTGCGACTTCGATCCCGGCACGGTGACAGTGGCCTGCACCGGACCGGTCACCGACGGTGCGGGCCAGAGTTCCATGCCCCTATCCTGCCTGGTATGTGCGGGCGATTTGCAGTCACCACCGACCCGGCGCTGCTGGCCGAGAAAATCCAGGCTCTGGACGAGACCAATGCCAAGGCGTCGGACGCCGCCAAAGACGGCGGTGAACAGGGCAGCACGACGCCGTCGGCCAACTACAACGTCGCGCCGACCACGACCATCAGCACCGTGGTGCGGCGGCATTCCGAGCCCGACGACGAGGCCACCCGCCGGGTCCGGTCGATGCGCTGGGGCCTGATCCCGCCATGGGTGAAGACCACGGCCGACGGCGCGCCCGACACCAAGGGGCCGCTGCTGATCAACGCACGCGCCGAGACGCTGACCACGTCACCGGCGTTCCGGGGCTCGGCGAAATCGAAGCGCTGCCTCATCCCGATGGACGGCTGGTACGAGTGGCGGCCCAACCCGGCCGCCGACGGCAAGAAGGCCACCAAGACGCCGTTCTACATGCACGCTGCCGACGACGATCTGCTGTTCATGGCGGGTCTGTGGTCGACGTGGCGGCCGGCCGGCGCGCCCAAGGACAGCCTGCCCCTGGTCAGCTGCACCATCATCACGACGGAGTCGGTCGGGCCGCTGGCCGGCATCCACGACCGCATGCCGCTGACCATCAGTGCCGGCGACTGGGACCGCTGGCTGGACCCCGACGCGCCCATCGACGAGGGCCTGCTGCGCGGCCACGGCGACCTGGACCGCATCGTCACCCGTGAGGTGTCCAAGTTGGTCAACAGCATTCGCAACAACGGCCCAGAACTCATCGAGCCCGCCAAGAACGAACCCGAAGGAACCCTGTTTTGACCGCCCTGGACCCGTTGTTGGTGGAAGCCCTCGGCGCTGATCTGCGCTCGGCCGGATACACCACCGACGGGGTGGCCGAACTGCTCGGCGACGACGCGAACGCCGCCATGGGCCGCGGCGTGTGGTGGCCGGCGCTGCGGGCCACGTCCGGCGGCGGTCGCCTGGCCACGCTGGTGCGGCTGTTCCTCCTCGGCACCGACGAACCCGTGGACCAGGTGCAGGCGGCGTTCCCGTCGGCCGGCCTGGCCGAGCTGGCGACGGCGGGCGTACTGCGGGTGGACGACACCGTCCGGGCGATTCTCGACATCCGCCCGCATTCGGACGGGATTCGCGATTTTTTCGTCGTCTCCGACCAGGATGCCGCCCTGCGCGGCGGGCCGGTCGAGCACGAGCATGTGCTCGGCATCGGAGGTGCGTCGATGTCGTTGGCGCGGGCCGTGATTCGCACCCCGGTGCAGCGTGCGCTCGATCTGGGCACCGGCTGCGGCATCCAGGCACTGCACCTGAACGGGCACTGCGCCGACATCGTCGCCACCGACACCAACCCGCGGGCGCTGACGCTGGCACGGGCCACCGCGGGGCTCAACGGCATGTCGTGGGACCTGCGGCCCGGCAGCCTGTTCGAGCCGGTGGCGGGGGAACGGTTCGACCTGATCGTGTCCAACCCGCCGTTCGTGGTGGGCGCCGGTGCCCAGGACTACATCTACCGCGATTCGGGCGTGGCCGGAGATGGGCTGTGCCGCACCATCATCGAGAACGTCGGCAACTACCTGACGCCCGGTGGCACCGCGCAGATCATGGCCAATTGGATTGTCCGGGACGACGATTGGCGGACCCGGGTGCAGGACTGGCTGGCCGGCACCGGACTGCACGCCTGGGTGGTGCAACGGGAACTGGCCGACCCGGTCAGCTATGTGTCGCTGTGGCTGGCCGATGCGGGGGAGTCCGCGGAACAGATCGCGCAGCGCGGCGCGGACTGGCTGGACTGGTTCGACGCCGAGGGCATCACCGGGATCGGCATGGGACTGATCTCGCTGCGCGTGC
Source organism: Mycobacterium sp. SMC-18 (assembly GCF_045310895.1). NCBI lineage: Bacteria > Bacillati > Actinomycetota > Actinomycetes > Mycobacteriales > Mycobacteriaceae > Mycobacterium > Mycobacterium sp. SMC-18. Next base: position 254,088 of record NZ_JBJIAL010000003.1, on the reverse strand, counting down.
CGCGTCCCGGTGAAGCGCCCGAGCAGATCCTCGAGGAGATCACCGACGAACCCATCACGGGCATCGAGGTGGAGGCGTTCTTCGCCCGTCGCGCCTACCTGCGCGACACCTCGGACGAGGCGCTGCTGGCCGCCCGGCTGTCGACCGCTCCGGTACTGCTGGAACAGCATTCACTGCCGGGGCCGGATGGCTGGCAGGAGATCGGGTGCGCGGTCCGTCGTCCCGGCGGGCCGGGCGCGGTCCTCGGGGTGGACGAGGTGTTCACCGCGCTGCTGGCCGGCTGCCGCGGTGAGGTGCCGCTGGGCACACTGATCGGGCTGCTCGCCGCGCATCACGGTGTCGATGCCGACGCCCTGGCGGAGGCGGCGCTGCCGGAGATTCGCGAGGCCATCGCCCGCGGAATCCTGTATCAGGCCAACTGAATTCAGCTCCGGCGCCGCGCCGTGATCACCGCGTACGGCGCGTCGAAGGCGACGGTGCCGTCGGGCGATTCGTGCGCGGTGAACGCTGCGGTGAAGGCCGCGATGAGTCGGCTCCGGGTCTCGTCGTCCAGGTACGTCAACGTGGTGACGTGCATGGGTGATTCGTCGGTGACGAAGCGCACCGCGTCCGCCACGGAGCCGAATCGCCAGACGAGAACCCTGTTTTCGATGGCGACGTCGGCGAAATCGGTGTCCAGCCGCTCGTGGACGAGCTCGGGTACGCCCCACTGATCGGGTGAGTACGGGCCGGGCTCTGGTTGCCCCAGAACCTCGACGACCGGGGTGAAGAACGGATTGTCCCCGGCCTTGACCCATGTCGAAAACCCCAGGGCGCCACCGGGTTTGAGCAGTCTTGCCAGCTCGGCGACCATCGTTGTCGGTTCGACGAAGATGACGCCCATGTTGGACACCGCGGTGTCGAAGGAGGCGTCGGGCAGTCCGGTGGCCGACGCGTCTGCAGCGACCCACTCGACAGCCTCACCTCCGGGTTTGGCCGCGGCGATGGCGAGCAACTCCGGCGTGATGTCGACACCGGTGACCTGGGCGCCGAGGCCGGCCGCGTGCAGCGACGCGTTACCGGTCCCGCAGGCCAGGTCGACCAGTGCGGTGTCCGGCCCATGCGGCACCGCGTCGACCACCTCGAAGGCGATGGGTGCGATGAATTCGGCGACGGCCTCATACCGTCCGACTGACCACGTCGACATGCGGCCACTGTATGCCTAGGTTGAAAGCACCATGACCGACGACGAAGAACGTGCAGCGGGCATCTTCGGTTTCGAGATGACGATCGCGGAGTGGCTGGGCACCGCCGCCATGCTCGCCGCGCCGTATCTCGTGCTCGGCGTGCTGTGGGCCGTGACCCACACCGGCGCGTTCGAAGCGGCACACGGCCCCGAGCGCGTGCTGGTGTTCGCCCGGACCGTGGTGTTCTGGCCGATGCTGCTGCTGACGAACATGTGCCTGCCATGACGAGCGACCCATCCGCGCTGACGCTCGCGGACTGCCGCATCCAGATTCGGCGCCGCACCGCGCGCTGGGACGAGTACCCCGTGACCATCGCCGACGCCGCCGACTTCTGGGGCGCCGCGGCCAGCGCCGCGAACGTCATCATGCAGCTGTCGTGGCCGGGTGTCGGGTACGGCGTGGTGGAGAGCAAGGTGGATTCGGGGAACCTGCTCAAACATCCGTGGAAGCGCGCCCGCACCACGTTCCAGTACCTCGCGGTGGCGATCCTGGGCAATGACGAGGACCGGGCCGCCATGCGCAAGGCCGTCGACACCGCGCACCGGCAGGTGCAGTCCGGCCCCGACAGCCCGGTGCGCTACAACGCTTTCGACCGCGACCTGCAGATGTGGGTCGCCGCATGCCTGTTCGTCGGCATGGAGGACGTCTACCAACTGCTGCGCGGCGAGCTGACACCCGAACTGGCCGAACAGTTCTACCGGTCGGCGGCCCCGCTCGGCACCACGCTGCAGGTCACCGCCGACCAGTGGCCGGCCACCCGGGCCGATTTCGACGACTACTGGACGGCGGCCTGCGCCAAGGTCGCCATGGACGACGCCGTCCGCAGTTACCTGACGGACCTCGTGCGCCTCAAGATGATCAATCCGGTTCTGGCACTGCCGTTTCGGCCGCTGCTGGCGTTCCTCACCGGAGGTTTCCTGGCACCGGTGTTCCGGGACGCGATGCGCATGTCGTGGGGCAGCGGCCGCCAGTATCTGTTCGAAACGCTGTTCCGGCTCGTCGCATTCGTCAACCGGTTCCTGCCGCTGTTCATCCGGCAGGCCGGCAGCTACGTGCTGCTGGCCTACGTCCGCAGGCAGATTCGCCGAGATGGGGAGTTGATCTGATGCGGCGCTTGCTCAGCCGGCGGGTCAGTGTCGGCGCGATGGCCGAATTCCTGCTGTGGCTGGCGCTGCCGTACCTGCTGATCGGGATGGCCTGGACGTTTCTGCACCCGCACGCGGTGCAGCAGGTGCAGAAGCAGTGGGACCGGGCATTTCCCGCGATCGCGCCACTGGCCGCGCTCGTCGAGGTGACGGTGGCGTGGCCGCCCATGGTCGCGGGCGTCGAGATCTGCCCGGCCTCCGATTAGGGGCCGGTGTATCCGGGCGGGTTGGGGGTGTCCACCCACAGGTCGACGCCGAGCTCGGCGTTCGGGGTGCAGTTGTACACCGACAGGTCGGTGACGCCGGATTCCAGCAGCACGTCCTCGCAGAGCAGGCTCTGCCCGGTGTATTCCCGGGCCGGCTTGTTGAAGATGGCGTAGGCGGCGTCGGAGTACACCTCGGGCTTGCGGGCCTTGGCCATCGCCTCGTCACCGCCGAGCAGGTTCTGCACCGCGGCGGTGGCGACCAGGGTGCGGGGCCACAACGTGTTCGAGGCGATGCCGGCCTCGCGCATCTCTTCGGCGATACCCAACGCGCACAACGTCATTCCGTACTTCGCCATCATGTACGCGGTCGGCTTCAGCCACTCCGATTCCATCCGGATGGGCGGCGACAGGGTCAGGATGTGCGGGTTCTCGCGGCCCTTCATGTGGGGGATACACGCCTGCGAGACGGCGTAGGTGCCGCGGATCTGGATACCGTTCATCAGGTCGAAGCGCTTCATCGGCACCTCTTCGATGGAGCCGAGGTTGATGGCCGAGGCGTTGTTGACGCAGACGTCGATGGCGCCGAACTGTGCGACCGCCTGGGCCACGGCGGCGGTGACCGAGTCGGGGTCGCGGACGTCGCCGACGATCGGCAGCGCCTGGCCACCGACCTCCTCGATCTCCTTGGCCGCGGTGTAGACGGTGCCGTCCAGCTTGGGATGGGGTTCGGCGGTCTTGGCGAGCAGCGCGACGTTGGCGCCGTCGGCCGCGAACTTCTTGGCGATGGCCAGACCGATGCCACGGCTGGCACCGGAGATGAACATGGTCTTCCCGGACAGTGTCATGCGCACACCCTATGCCGCCGGAGTTACCGCGGAGTACATATCTCGGCAGTCACCGCCGAGGTGGCGGCCACCAGGTCTGCGGGGGCCAGCACGAGGTCCAATCCGCGTTTGCCGGCGCTGCACAGCACCCGGTCCCAGTCGAGTGCCGACCGGTCCACGACCGTGGGCAGCGATTTGCGTTGCCCCAACGGGGAGATGCCGCCGACGACATAGCCCGTGGCGCGTTGTGCGGCGGCCTGCTCGGCCATCTCGGCCTTGGGTACGCCGAGCGCCGCGGCGGCGGCCTTGAACGACAGCTTGTCGGGGACGGGCAGCACCGCGACGGCCAGGCCACCGGGGATCGCCAGCACCAGCGTCTTGAAGATCTGCGCCGCGACGAACCCCTCCGCCGCCAGCTCGATGACGGCCTCGTCGCCGAACGACGTGGCCCGCGGGTCGTGCCGGAACTGCCGGATCTCGTAGCCGATTCCCGCGGCCTGCAGGGCCTTGATCGCCGGTGTTGCCGCGCTCGCCATGGCTGGCAAGCGTAGAGGCCGGGAACAACTGTGTGGTGCGGTGCTGTTACTCCCGTCAGCATGGTCAATTAATGGCTCGCGAACTTGTCGGTCGCAGCCTCTAGGATCGGACGGAAGGGGACACAGGTGCCAACGGCATGTCTGGAACGTCCGGTCGAGTTACCGGACCTGTTGCGTGGCGCCGCGACAGAAGGGACGGTCTCGATCACGATGACCGACATCGACGGGCTGGGTTCCGCGGTCGAGAGCGACGCGGAGCTGACGGCGCGGTTCGAGCGCGATGCGATTCCGCTGCTCGATCAGCTCTACGGCGGTGCGCTGCGCATGACGCGCAATCCTGCGGACGCCGAGGACCTGGTCCAGGAGACCATGGTGAAGGCCTATTCGGCCTTCCACTCGTTCCGTGAGGGCACGAACCTCAAGGCGTGGCTGTACCGGATCATGACCAACACGTACATCAACAGCTACCGCAAGAAGCAGCGGCAGCCTGCGGAATACCCGACTGACGAGATCACCGACTGGCAGCTGGCGTCCAACGCCGAGCACTCGTCGACCGGTCTGCGGTCAGCTGAGGTTGAAGCGCTGGAGGCACTGCCGGACACTGAAATCAAGGCGGCGCTGCAAGCGTTGCCGGAAGAGTTCCGGATGGCGGTGTACTACGCCGACGTCGAGGGCTTCCCGTACAAGGAGATCGCCGAAATCATGGATACCCCGATCGGGACGGTGATGTCCCGCCTTCACCGTGGCCGCAAGCAGCTGCGTGAACTGTTGACGGGCGTCGCCCGCGACCGGGGCTTCCTCCGTGGAGAGAGCCTCGACACCCAGGAGGTGTCCTGATGGGCGAGGAGTTCACGCGCCCCGAGGGGCACGACTTCCAGCCGCCGATCGGCCCGGTCGACCCGGAGCATCCCGAATGCGCCGCGGTGATCGCCGAGGTATGGACGCTGCTCGACGGCGAATGCACCACGGAGACGCGCGACAAGCTGCGGGTCCACCTGGAGGAATGCCCCACCTGCCTGCGCCAGTACGGCATCGAGGAGCGGGTGAAGGCACTGATCGCCACCAAGTGCAGCGGCGAGAAGGCTCCTGAGGGCCTGCGGGCGCGCCTGAAGCTCGAGATCAGCCGCACCACCATCGTCCGCGGCTGACAACGAAAAACCGCCCGGTTCCGTGAGGAGCCGGGCGGTTTTTTGAAGGCGTGGGTCAGGCGTTGGGACGCCGGCCGTGGTTGGCCTTCGAGTGCTTACGGTCACGCTTCTTGCGGCCACGCTTGGCCATGATGGTCCTCCAAAGGTTCGGTTGCTCGCCCTACAGTGTCGCACGGCCACGCCACCCAATTGCAAACCGTGGTGCTGTGGTGCAATAGAGGCCGCAGGCACCGCCTGCGTACAGATACGTAGACGAGTGGGGTGAAGATGGCCGAGGACGTTCGCGCTGAAATCGTGGCCAGTGTGCTCGAGGTCGTGGTTCGCGAGGGCGACCAGATCGGCGAGGGTGACACGGTGGTGCTCCTCGAGTCGATGAAGATGGAGATTCCGGTGCTGGCCGAGGTCGCCGGCACGGTGACGTCCGTCAACGTGGCCGTCGGCGACGTGATCCAGGCCGGCGACCTGATCGCCGTCATCGGCTAGGCAACCCCCAGAACGGGATAACGAGACGTGTCCACACTCGGTGATCTGCTCGCCGAGCACACGGTCCTGCCCGGCAATGCGGTCGACCACCTGCACGCCGTGGTCGGTGAATGGCAGCTGCTTTCCGACCTGTCGTTCGCCGATTACCTCATGTGGGTCCGGCGCGACGACGGGGCACTGGTGTGCGTGGCCCAGATTCGGCCCAACACCGCGCTGACGGTGCTGTTCGCCGACGCGGTCGGGACCATCAACTCGGCCGCGGACATGCCCGCCGTCACGGCGGCCTTCGAGACCGGGCTCATCGGCCGGGGAGCCGAAAGCGCTGCCGTACAAGGTGATTCGCGTCTGAACCTGGAGGCCGTCCCGGTCCGCTACGGCAATGACGTGGTCGCGGTGCTCACGCACCAGACTGCGCTCGCCGACCGCCGCAAGGTGGCGCCGCTCGAGCGGGCCTATCTGGACTGCGCCCGCGATCTGCTGCGCATGCTGGCCGAGGGGACGTTCCCGAACGTCGGTGACGTGCCGATGTCGCGGTCCAGCCCGCGCGTCGGTGACGGCCTGATCCGGTTGGACGTCGACGGGGTCGTGACGTTCGCCAGCCCCAACGCCATCTCGGCTTATCACCGCATGGGGCTGGCCACCGAGCTCGACGGCCAGAACCTGATCAGCGTCACCCGTCCGCTGATCTCCGATCCCTTCGACGCGCAGGAATTGGCGAACCACGTCCGGGATCTGCTGGCGGGCGGCTCCAGCATGCGCATGGAGATCGATGCCGGCGGCGCCGCGGTGCTGCTGCGCACCATCCCGCTGTCCGTGGGCGGGCAGGCCGTGGGCGCGGCGGTACTGGTCCGCGACGTCACGGAGATCAAGCGGCGGGACCGCGCGCTGTTGTCCAAGGACGCCACGATCCGTGAGATTCACCACCGGGTGAAGAACAACCTGCAGACGGTGGCGGCATTGCTGCGCCTGCAGTCCCGGCGCATGAACAACGCCGAGGCGCGGGAGGCGCTGCTGGATTCGGTGCGCCGGGTGTCATCGATCGCGCTGGTGCACGACGCCCTGTCGCTGTCGGTGGACGAGGAAGTGAACCTCGATGAGGTGATCGACCGCATCCTGCCGATGATGAACGACCTGGCCTCGCTGGGCGCCCCCATCCGGGTGCGGCGGGAGGGTGATCTGGGTGTCCTGGACGCCGACCGCGCGCACGCGCTGATCATGGTCATCACCGAGCTGGTGCAGAACGCCATCGAGCACGCTTTTGATCCGAGTACCGAGCAGGGCAGCGTGACCATCAAGTCGGACCGGTCGGCGCGCTGGCTCGACGTCGTCGTGCACGACGACGGCCATGGGTTGCCCGACGGCTTCACCCTCGAGAACTCGGACCGGCTGGGGCTGCAGATCGTGCAGACGCAGGTGTCGTCGGTGCTCGACGGGACGCTGAGCATGAATGCGGCGCCGGGTGGTGGCACGGATGTGGTGCTGCGGGTGCCCATCGGTCGCCGCGGCCGAGCCGCGCAGTAGGTACAGCGGCCGGGCCGCGCAATAACCCAGCCGTGCAATATGTTTCGCGTTTGGTCACCCGCCGCGAGCGTGCACACAGATCACGAAAATCGCTGATTCGACGATCTGACGGCACATTCGCGAGCGGGGCCGGCCATCGGCCCTGCCCCACAAAAAATGACCCCGGCTCGTCGCCGGGGTCATTTTTCGAATGCCGTGGCTAGACGCTGGTGCGGGCCTTGGTGCGGGCGTTGCGACGCTTCAGCGCGCGACGCTCGTCTTCGCTCATGCCGCCCCAGACACCCGCATCCTGGCCGGACTCGAGTGCCCAGCTCAGGCACTCGGTGGTCACCGGGCAGCGGTTGCACACGAGCTTCGCGTCAGCGATCTGAGCGATGGCCGGGCCGCTGTTTCCCACGGGGAAGAACAGTTCCGGATCCTCGTCGCGACAGACCGCCTTGTGGCGCCAATCCATGGTCAACACTCCTCACTGGGCGCGCAGCAAAGCGCGCAATGTTTTTTCACTTCGGCTGTTAACGGGTGCACACGAAATGTTTCTGCACTGTTGCATCTGATGTTTTCACAGGCTGGACAGATGTCAATAGCGGCGCGTTAACTCGTGGGCAATGTCACTGCGGACCCGCGTTGGCAGGCCCCTGAACCAGTTGTACTACACTGGGCCCACCTGCGCCCTAAATTTTGCAAAGTGTTACCAAGATCGCTGGTCACTGTGTTTTTGCTGGGGGCGCGACCACATTGAGAGCCGCCGGCACCGACGTGAACGTCATGCTTTCGCGCAGGCCAACGAAATCTCCGTCGATCTGACACGCGATAGGTGTGTCACTTGTCACGCGCAGCCACGGCAGGTCGTCATCGCGGATCAGGTGCGGGCCCTCGATCTGTGGCGTACGCGACAGCATTTGTCGTAGCAATCGCAGGTTGGTCCAGATGCCCATGCTCGTGGTCGCGAACACGCCCAGCCCCGTTTCGAACGTCGTTGTGGGGTTGGTCCAGACCGGCCGGCTGTTGGCGTAGGTCCACGGGCTGGCATTCGACACGAACGCGAAGTGCACACCGGTGACCGGCTCGCGGTTCGGCAGGTGCAGCGTCAACCGCGGGGGCTTGCGGGCGCTGCCGACGGCCTCGCGGATCGCCACCCGGATGTACCGCGACGCGGTCACCTTGCGGCCTTTGGCCCGCTGCGCCTCGACGGCCGCCACGACCTCACCGTCGACGCCCATACCGGCGGTGAACACCGACCAGCGGTCCCCGCAGTCCATCAGCCCGATGCGGCGCCAGGGCACGCCCCGGCGGTAATCGCTGAGCAGGTCGACGAGCTGGTTCGTCGCCTCCAGTGGATCGGGGCTGATGCCGAGGGCCCGGGCGAACACGTTCGCCGAGCCGCCGGGCACCACGCCGACGGCGGTGTTGGAGGCGCCCGGCACGCCGTTCGCGTGCCCGAGGATGCCGTTGACCACCTCGTTCACGGTGCCGTCGCCGCCGTGCACGATCACCACGTCGGTGCCGTCAGCGGCGGCCTGGTGCCCGATCTCGATGGCATGGCCACGGTGGTCGGTATGCGCGACGGTGAGGTCGACGCGGCTCTCCAGCGCGTGGGCAAGGAGGTCCCGGCCTGCCGGGGTCGTCGAGGTTGCGTTCGGATTCACGATCAGCACGGCACGCACGGGTGACGAGCCTATCCGCGCCGCGACCGTCGGCAACTCGGTCGCCGGCGGCTAGTCCACGAAGTCGCCGTCGACGTACAGCCAGCGGCCATCGCTGCCGCGGGCGAATCGGCTGCGCTCGTGCAGGATGTGCCGGCTGCCGTCGCGCACGTACTGCGCGCGGAACTGCACGACGCCGGTCGGGTCGTCCGTGCCGCCGGCCTCGGTGTCGACGATCTGCAGCCGGCGCCATGTGACGGCGTCATCGAGGTCGAGGTCTGCCGGTCGGGTGTCCGGATGCCAGGTCGCCAGCAGGTAGTCGACATCACCGAGGGCGAACGCGGTGAACCGCGAACGCATCAGCGCCACTGCGGTGGCAGCGGAACGCTCGCCGCGGTGCAGCGGGCCGCAGCAGGCGGCATACACGGCCCCGGTGTCGCAGCGACACGGTGGATTGTTGGTCGGCACCGGACAATTCTGCCTGTTCGCAGCCGGTACCGTGAGTGGGTGACCGATCGCCGCCTGCTCCTCGTCAACGGGCCCAACCTGAACCTGTTGGGCACTCGCCAGCCGGAAATCTACGGCTCGACCACGTTGGCGCAGATCGAGCAGGCCGTCACCGACCTCGCGGCGCAACTGGGCTTCTCCGTGCGCGCGGTGCAGAGCAACCACGAAGGTGAACTGGTCGACGCGATCCAGGCGGCGCGCACCGACTGCGTCGGCATCGTGATCAACCCCGCCGCCTACAGCCACACCTCGGTGGCCATCGCTGACGCTCTCACCGCAGCCGAATTGCCGGTCGCCGAAGTGCATTTGAGCAACATCCACAAGCGCGAGGCCTTCCGGCATCACTCCTACGTGTCGGCGGTGGCCGAGACGGTGATCGCCGGCGCCGGGCCCATCGGCTACGAGCTGGCGGTGCGGTACCTGGCAGATCGGTTGTCGCAGTGAGTGATCCGGCGATCCATCCGCCGGCCGTGCGCCGGGCCGGGTTCCTGGTGGCGGCCGAAGGTGCGCTCGGCCTGATCGGCGCCGTGGTGTACGTGGTGCGCGGGCTGGCCGGCGCAGACCAGCACATCGTCAGCGGTTACGGCAACGCGATCTGGCTGGTGTGCGTCGGCGGGGCGGTGCTCGCCGGCGGCTGGGCACTGATCACCGGGCGGCGCTGGGGCCGCGGTATCGGGGTGTTCGCCAACCTGCTGCTGCTCGGCGTCGCCTGGTACGTCTTCCAATCCGGCCAGCTGCAGTACGCCATCGTGGTTGCGCTCGTCGCCATCGTCACGCTGGGGTTGTTGTTCAGCCCGTCCACGGTGGAGTGGATCTCCAAGCGGGAGTGACGGTTTCAGTCGGCACTCAGCAGGCGCCGGGCGTGGGCCCGGCGGTCTTCGATGATCCGGCCGAATTCCTGTAGCAGCACCGGATTTCGCTGCACCACGGTCTCGATGTGGTCGCGTTCCACGTGCACCACGGTGACTTCGTCGAGGGCGTGGGCATTGCCGATGACCGGCTGCCGGGTCAATGTGCTCTGACCCAGATAGCTGCCGTTCTCGAGGATTCCGATCAGCGTCTCGGCTCCATCGTCACCGCCGGCAGTCAGCTGAACACGTCCGGAGAGGATGAACGTCATGCGGTCGGGCACCTCTCCGACGCGCTGGACCAGTTCGCCGATGCCGTAGCGTTCCAGATTCGCCGCACTCAGCAGTTCGCGTTGTTGGTCGGCACTGAGCCGCAGGGTCGGTGCGACGACTTCGGCGACGGCCTCGGCCAGCCGTTCGGTTGTGGAGAAGTCGTCCTCGGCTTCGTCCAGGTGCAGACCGGCCCGCCGTGATGCATACCAGACCCATTGCAGGAAAAGCTTTCTCGTCTCTCCGTCGTCGGCGGGGGAGTGCAGCGGGATGGTGGTCTGATATTCGAGCCCGCCTGCGGGCGTTGCCGACACGGTGCCGTCAGGACGCCGCATCGGCAGGTCCGCGGCCAGGCGAGTGAGCAACGCGCACACCTGGTTCGGCGGATCGTCGAGGGAGAAGATCGTTGTCACGGTGATCGAGTGCGCGTCGGCCGGCCGGCTCAGATTGGTGAACGACGCCCCCGCCAGCACCGAGTTCGGGGTGATCTGGGTTCCGGCGCCGGTTTCCAGATGCACGGCACGCCAATTGACTTCGACCACCCGGCCGCGTGCGGCGGCCGTGTCCAGCCAGTCGCCGATCTGAAACGGCTGCTCGAACAACATCAACAGGCCCGAGATGATCTGGCCCACCGAATTCTGCAGTGTCAGGCCGATGACGATCGAGGTGATACCCAGTGCGGTGAACAGGCCGCGGACGTTCGCTCCCCAGATGTAGGAGAAGATCACCGCCAGGCCGACCGCGATGAGGACGAACCGGGCGACGTCGACGAAGATCGTCGGGACGCGCTTGCGCCAGGTCCCCGCGGGCGCCCCCTGGAACAGGGTGGCGTTGACGCCGGACAGCAGCAGGATCAGCACGACGAACGCGAAAAGCGTTGCGACGGTGCGGACCGAGGTGGCTGCGGCCGGTACCTGCCGGGCCTCGGTCAACAGCAGCAGCAGTGCGCCCAGGGGCAGCAGGTAGTTGCGCAGCACGGTCACCGGCCGCACCAGGAAGCTGTGCCTGCGGCGCAGCGCGTGCTGCCATTCGGTGAGCACGACGAGCCCGATCGGCAGCCCGATCGCGATGCCCACGGCCCAGTAGAACCAGGCCGAGGTGAACACGTCAGCGATCATTCCGGCACCACCAGTCGCCAGATCGGCTCGTCCTGCCCGTCGACGGACATGGTGCCGACCGACGTGAACGTCATGGTGGCCTGCAGCGCCTGATAAACCCGGTCGGTGACGTCGATTCCGGGTTGCGGTGAACCGCTCTTGACCTGGTAGGCGACGTTGACCGCGGCGCCCCACATGTCGTAGACCACGGAGTACTCGCCGCCGAGGCCACTGCTGACGGTGCCGGTGTCGATGCCGGCACGCAGGCCCAGGTGGTTACCCGTCTCGCTGTTGAACCGGTCGATGATGCGCTGGCATTCCAGGGCGAAGTCGACGGTCCGCCGGACGTTGTCGAGCCTCGGGGTGTTGAGGCCGCAGCTGCCCAGGTAGCCGTTCCGGATCGCGCGGACGCGTTCGATGCCGAGACTGTCTGCGGCCGCGTCGAATTGGCGTTCGAGCTCGGTGACGACGGCGAGCGACCCCTGCGACGTCAACTGGGCCTGCAGTCGATCCAGCCCGATGACCTCGGTGAAGATCACCGTGACGTTCTGGTGCTCCTCCGGGACGATCTCCTCGCCCTGCTGGTAGCGCTCGACGACCGGTTCGGGCATCAACAGCGTCAAGAGCTTGGCGTTCTCCTTGCGCTGCGCGACGAGCAGCTCCTCCTTGACCGTCAGGCTCCGGCTCATCTCGTTGAAAGCCTCTGTCAGCTCGCCGATCTCGTCGCGTGTCTCGACGGGCACGTTGATGTTGTAGTCGCCGGCGCTGATCCGTTGCGCGCCGGCCTCCAGCCGCCGGATGGGCCGAACGAAGAGCTGCGCCAGGAACATCGCGGCGATGCACACGACGAAGATGATGCCGACGGTCGTCAACACGATGGTCCTGGTGAATGCGGTCTCCCGCTGGAACGCCTCCGCGGTGTCGATCTTGCCGATGATGGTCCAGTGCAGCTCGGCGTCGGGAATCGTGATGGGGGCGTAGGCCAGTAGCACCTCGTGGCCCAGATAGTCGGTGGCCAGCCGGGTTCCGGACTCACCCCGCAGGGCCTGCTTGTTGGTGGTCGGTGGCACCGGTTGCACCAGGGTGGTGCCGCCCAACTGGATGGCGCGGTCGGCGACGTCGGCCGGGGTGCCGGCCGCGACGACGTCGTTCTTGTAGGTCTGCCGGTCCTGCAGGAACATCCGGGAATCCGAGCGCATCAGGTCGTCGGGGCCGACCAGGAAGACTTCGCCGGTGTTGCCCAGGCCGGATTCCTTCCAGCGCTGGTCGAACGTCATCAGCCGGTTGATCTTGGTGACCGGGAACTGCAGGGCGAGCGCGCCCATCGCGCGCCCGGCGGTGACGATCGGCGTGATCATCCACGCCGTGGGCACGTTCTCCGCCGGCTGGTACACCTCGAAATCGGTGATGCCGACGTAGTCGACGGCGTTGGCGGCCATCGCTTTCTCATATGCGCCACGGAGTTTGGAGCCGCTGTAGGGCCCGGTCAGGATGTTGGTGCCCAGGTCGACGTCCTTGTACGCGGTGTAGACCACGTTGCCACGGTTGTCGAGCAGTAGTGCGTCCTGGAATTCGAACCGGGTGACGATCTGCCGGAAGAAGTCCTGATAGCGGGCGTTCGCCGCGGACCAGGTGCTGCCGTCGTGGGCGTCGTCGACCTTGACCGCGGTGTCGTCGTCCTTGCGCACGGCGGTGTAGTTCGCCTGCAGATACCGCTGGGCGTTGTCCCGCGGCAGCAGTTGATCGACGTTGAGCTTGGCGCCGCTGGACTGCTGCACCTCCTTGAGGAAGGTGTTGGTGTAGTAGTCGGTGATCGCCTGTGACTGTGCCGGGCTGACGGGCTTGTCCGCGAGCGCGTCGAACCCCGCGGTGAACTCCGCCAGCGCGCCCTGGGTGTGGGCGCCGCGCGCGTAGATGATCATCGAGTTCTTCAGGTCGGACAGCTGGTCCTTGAGCTCACGGGACTGCGATTGCCGAAGTTCGGTGAGCCGGTTCAGGACCGAGTCCCGCAGCGAGGCGCGGCCGGCCCGGAACCCGATGACGCCGACGACGGTCGCCGCGATGATGGTGCACAGCACCAGCATCACCACGAGCTTCGACTGGATGCTCACCCTGGACAGCAGTTGGCGACGCTGAAATCGCATTGCCGTCCCTTCGCCGGCCCGGCCTCATCGGTCGGGCCGCGGATCAACACCGATGGTGGCAGCCGAGGCCCACGTGCAGAAGGGAATTGGGGAAGAAATTTGCGCCGGACGTCAGCGGACGCCGGATCAGCCCTGGGCCAGGGCCGTCAACTCGGGCCCGGACACCCGGTACGTCGTCCACTCGGACTGCGGTTTGCCGCCGACCTCGTCGTACAGGGCGATGGCGTTCACGTTCCAGTTCAGCACCGCCCATTGCAGCCGCGTGTACCCGCGCTCGACGCATTCCTGCGCCAGCGTCGACAGGAGCTTGCGGGCCAGGCCGCGGCGCCGGAAGTCGGGGCGCACGAACAGGTCTTCGAGGTAGATGCCGGAGACGCCGTCCCACGTCGAGAAGTTCAGGAACCACAGCGCGAACGCGGCCGGCCGGCCGTCGACCTCGACGAAATGACCCGAAACGGCGGCCTGGCCCGATTCGGCGCCGCCGAACAGCGCCGTCCGGATCTGCGCTTCGGTCACGGTGCACTGGTCGGCGGCCTTCTCGAACTCGGCCAATTCGTGGATCATCGCGGTGATCTCGACTTCGTCGCCGGGCCGGACCGGGCGGATGATCGTCGTCATTTGTGGTGTCCCATCATTGCGCTACCCCCAGTGCGGTCAGCATCGTCCTGAATTTTGTTGTGGTCTCGGTGACTTCGTCATCGGGATCGGATTCGGCGACGATACCGCCGCCGGCGCGGGCGTCGATGGACAACCGGTCGGCGGACAGCTGCCCGCACCGGATCGACACCACCCACCGGCCGTCGCCGGCACTGTCGCACCAGCCGACCGCACCGGCATAGAACCCGCGGTCGCCTTCGAGGTCGTTGATCAGCCGTGCCGCCGCCGCGGTGGGCACCCCGCCGACAGCTGGCGTCGGGTGCAGCGCGATGGCCAAATCCAGTGCGGTGGTGGAGGTTTCGCGCAGCCGCCCGACGATCGGCGTGCTCAGGTGCCAGACGGCCGCGGTGGCGCTCACCTGCGGCTCGGCGGCGATGTCGAGCTCGCTGCACAGCGGTTCGAGCGCCGCACGCATGATGTCGACGACCAGCTGGTGCTCGTGCCGGTTCTTGGCCGAGGCCGCCAGCGCGGCGCCGTTGGCGGCGTCCGTCTCGGGGTCGGCGGACCGCGGTGCCGAGCCCGCGAACGGTTTGCACGTCACCACATCGCCGCGGCGGGCCACCAGCAGTTCGGGGCTCGCGCCGAGCAGCGCGGTGCCGGAGTACGGCGCGCCGGCCGCGCTGAGATCGGTGAAAAACGCTGTGGCGCTGCGGTCGTCGGCCAGACGGCTGAGCACCACGTACGGGTCCAGGGCGTCGTCGGCGACGAGCTCGAGCGCCCGCGCCAGCACCACCTTGTGCAGGCCTGCCGCCGGGTCGCGCAGGGCCTGTACCGCGGCGGCCACCCGGGCCCGGTGTTCGGCGGGCGACGGCAGGCTGGCCGCGATCCGGACCGCCGGCAGCCGGTCGGCTCTGAACGGTAGGGCGTCGGCGTACGTGACGGCGGCCGGCGCCATCAGCGCCGCGGGGGAATCGAGGTCAAAAGGCAAGGCGCCCACCAGGATCGGTACGTCGTCGGCCAGCGCGCGCCGCGCCTCGTCCAGATTCGGGTACGCCTGCGCCGGCCCGTCCGCCAGCATGACCCCATCGGGACCTGCCAGCACGAAAACCGGGGTCACTCGGGCAGGCACGGGTTGGGGTGGCCGGTGAGACCCAGCGCGACCAACTGGCGCACACCGTGCTCGAAGCCGCACACCGAGATCGAGGCCGCCGCCATGGAGATCCGGATGCCGTCGGTGATCGGGAGCTCCATCCAGCGGGTCATCACGGCCCGCGAGAAGTGGCCGTGCCCGACGAACACCACGTCGCGCGTCGCCATGTGCTCGAGGGCCAGCGCGACGGCGCGGTCGGCGCGGGCACTGACGTCGGCCAGGCTCTCGCCGCCGGGGCAGCCGTGCGTCCACACCAGCCAGTCGGGCACCTGCTCCCGAATCTGCGGTGTGGTCAGGCCTTCGTAGTCGCCGTAGTCCCACTCGGCCAGCAGTTCGGTGGTCTCGGCGACGTCCAGTCCGGCGAGTTCGGCGGTGACCACTGCCCGCCGGCGCGGACTGCTGATCACCAAGGGGTTGTCGAGCTTCAGTTCGGCCAGCGCCGAGGCGGCGCTGCGGGCCTGCTGCAGGCCTTCCTCGGTCAGATCGAGGTCGGTGCGTCCGGTGTGCCGGCCGCTGCGCGACCATTCGGTCTGGCCGTGCCG
This sequence comes from Mycobacterium sp. SMC-18, assembly GCF_045310895.1. NCBI lineage: Bacteria > Bacillati > Actinomycetota > Actinomycetes > Mycobacteriales > Mycobacteriaceae > Mycobacterium > Mycobacterium sp. SMC-18. The sequence continues at coordinate 238,201 of NZ_JBJIAL010000003.1, read as the reverse complement.
GAGCAGGATGAGCCGGTGTGTCAGCAGTTCGCCTGCCGGGTCGACGCCAATACTCACGCCCGAGATTCTGCCCCACGGTGAGCGGCGCCACTTGGCCGCGTGTCAGGATGGGCACCGTGACACGGGTACTTGCGGTCGCCAACCAAAAAGGTGGGGTCGCAAAAACGACGACAGTGGCGTCGCTGGGTGCAGCGCTGACCGAGGAAGGGCAGCGCGTACTGCTCGTCGACCTCGATCCGCAGGGCTGTCTGACCTTCTCTCTGGGCCAGGACCCCGACAAGCTGCCGGTCTCGGTGCATGAGGTGCTGCTCGGCGACGTGGAACCCGATGTCGCGCTGGTCTCGACCGCCGAGGGCATGACCCTGTTGCCGGCCAACATCGACCTGGCCGGTGCCGAGGCGATGCTGTTGATGCGGGCCGGCCGGGAGTACGCGCTCAAGCGCGCGCTGGCGAAGATCGCCGACCAGTTCGACGTGGTCATCATCGACTGCCCGCCGTCACTCGGCGTGCTGACCCTCAACGGCCTGACTGCCGCCAACGACGTCGTCGTGCCCCTGCAGTGCGAGACGCTGGCGCACCGCGGTGTCGGCCAGTTCCTGCGGACCGTCAACGACGTGCAGCAGATCACCAACCCCGACCTGCGGCTGCTGGGCGCGCTGCCGACGCTGTACGACGCCCGCACCACGCACAGCCGCGACGTCCTGCTCGACGTGGCCGACCGCTACAGCCTCGTGGTGCTCGCCCCGCCGATCCCGCGCACGGTGCGCTTCGCCGAGGCCAGCGCCTCGGGTGCGTCGGTCCTCGCGGGCCGGAAGAACAAGGGCGCCATCGCCTATCGCGAACTGGCGCAGTCGCTGATCAAGCACTGGAAGAAGAACAAGGCCCTGCCGGTCTTCACCCCTGAGGTGTGACACCTCAGGTCACTGACCCAGCGCCACCAACTGGCTGCCGCGCTGCTCCAGCAGCACCGAACCGGCCAGGGCCGGGATCACCGCGGAGTTGACCGGTTGCCGCGCCAGCGCGATGTGCGTCTGACCGGCGCCGCTCTGCGCGTCGAACGTGTCGTAGCCGCTGGTCACCGGAACCAGCAGATGCCCCGCCAGCATGGTGGCCGGGCCGATCGGTGCCTGCCCGCCCTGCGCGCTGACGGTGTACTTGTAGCGCAGCCCGTTGCTGTCGAAGACCAGCACCGAGTCACCCGTGTACCAGGTGACGACGTCACCGACGCGGGTCGTCGCCGTCACCGGCGTCGCGGCATGCGGCAGCAGCGTGCTGGCGATGGTGTTGCCGGTCTCGTCGATGACGTTCACGCACGGCTGCGGCGTCGGCAGGTAGACCGCCACCTTGGTGTCCGACACCGCGATCACCTGTGCGTCGGAGTCCACGCTGACGCCGGGCAGCGATACCCGCTTGACGTCCGGCTGGTCCTCTTCCTTGGCGGCCTTCAGCAGTGTCAGCCGCAGGTCGTTCTGCTTGGGGCAGGCCTCCATGACGGCCACCGACGCCGAGCTGGCCGCGGCGGACACCAAGCGGCACAGGGGAGAGGCCGGGACGCCGGGTTTGACGACCGCGTCGAGGTAGCCGTAGCTGATCATCCGCACCAGGTCGGAACGCCACTGCTCCAGGCGGCTGTCGCCGTACGACAGGATCGTCGTCCCGTCGGTGGACAGCTTCACCTCGGCATCGGCGAGGCTGCTGCGGGCCGGTCCGCGGCGTCCGGTGCCGGCGTCGATGGCGCTGGCCTGTCCGCAGCCGCGGCCGTCGGGGTACACCGCCACCGCGTACTGGTACACGGTCGTGACGCCGCACAGCTCGCGGGCGCGCGAGTAGCTCCACAGCGTGTTGCCGGTCGCCGGGTCGCGGCCCAGCATCTGATCGCCGTCGCCGGTCACCACGACGCCGCCGACGACCGACGGCTGGCTGGTCTTGCCGCTGGCCGCGGTCCACAGTTCGCGCAGCGTCGTCGGCACCGTCTTGGCGGCGTGCAAGGCCGGGATGGGACGGTCGGCGGGCCGGCTGACGGTGGCGCGCGCGTCGCTGTTCCACCAGATCAGCGCTGCGCCGACCGCGACCACCACGACGATGGCCGCGGCGGCGATCAGATCAGCTCTGGTACGTCGCTCCGGTTTGACCATAGGGCTCGGGCGGCCTGCGGCTATTCGGCGGCAGGTGCTGCGACGGCCGCGGCCTCCGAGGCGGCCTTGCTCGGACGACGACGCCGGCGGCGGCGGCCCGAGTGGCTCGACTCGGCCGGGCTGTCACCGGCCGGGGCACCGGCTTCGGCAGTGTCGCCCTCGACTGTGCCCGCTGCCTCGACATGACCCGTAGCGGACTCACCGGCGCGGGTGCGGCGGCGCGACCGGCTGCGGTTGCGGGCGGGACGGTCCTTGTCGGCGCTCGACTCGCGCTTGAGCTCGGGGTCCGAGGACTTCTTGGCGGGCTTGGCCCGCGAGGCGCCGATCGAGCCCGTGACATCGGTGGGGATGTCGAGCTCTTCGTACAGGTGCGGCGACCGCGAGTAGGTCTCGGCCGGGTCCGGGCAGTCCAGGTTCAGGGCCTTGTCGATGAGCGCCCAGCGCGTCAGCTCGTCCCAGTCGACCAGCGTCACGGCGATACCGGTCTTGCCGGCGCGGCCGGTACGGCCGATGCGGTGCACGTAGGACTGCTCGTCCTCGGGAATCTGGTAGTTGATGACGTGCGTGATGTCGTCGATGTCGATACCGCGGGCGGCGACGTCGGTCGCGACCAGAACGTCGATGTCGCTGTTGCGGAAGGACTTGAGCGCCTTCTCGCGGGCGATCTGGCCCAGGTCACCGTGGACGGCGCCGACCTTGAAACCGCGCTCGGCGAGCTCGTCGGACACCTTCTGCGCGGTGCGCTTGGTGCGGGTGAAGATCATGGTCGCGCCGCGGCCGTTGGCCTGCAGGATGCGGCTCACCATCTCGACCTTGTCCAGCGCGTGGGCGCGGTAGACGAACTGCTTGGTGGTGTCGTGGGTCGCCGCCGAGTGCGGGGCCTCGGCCCGGATGTGCGTCGGCTGGTTCATGAACGTGCGGGCCAGCGTGATGATCGGGTCCGGCATGGTCGCCGAGAACAGCATGGCCTGCCGGGAATCCGGGGTCAGCCGCAGGATGCGCTCGATGTCGGGCAGGAAGCCCAGGTCCAGCATCTCGTCGGCCTCGTCGAGGACCAGAACGCTCAGGCCACCGAGCTGCAGGTGACCCTGCTGAGCCAGGTCCAGGAGCCGGCCCGGGGTACCGACGATGACGTCGACACCCTGCTGCAGGGCCTCGATCTGCGGCTCGTAGGGGCGGCCGCCGTAGATGGCCTCGACGCGGAGTTTGCGCTCCCCGTTCTCGCCGGCCTTGAGGTGTTTGCTGGCCATCGTCAGGTCGCCGTGCACCTGGATGCAGAGCTCACGGGTGGGGACGACGACGAGCGCGCGCGGGGTGCCGGTCAGCGGCAGCGAGGCGTCGGACGCGACGCGGTGCAGCAGCGGCACACCGAACGCCAGGGTCTTGCCCATACCGGTGCGGGCCTGGCCGATCAGGTCGTCGCCGGCCAGCGCGAGCGGGAGGGTCAGCTCCTGGATCGCGAACGGGTGGGCCTTGCCGTCTTCGGCGAGTGCCTGGACGATTTCGTCCCGAACGCCCAGGTCAGCGAATGTTTTTTCTTCGGTTGTCTTTGCAGTCAATGCGGTCATGAGGTGGCGTGGATGCCTTCCAGTGTCATCGGAGTCTGTGCTCGCTGTTTGTCCACGCGCGCACGAGTCTGACGATCAACACTTGGGCCCTCGGGGCGGTTCTGCCGAATCAGCCGGGTGTTCCGGCGAGCTGGAGAACCGTCTACCGCGTCGGTCGCGGATGGAGGTGGGCCAACACGTGCACGCACATTTCCTTGGTCGCAGCCGGTCGCGCGTTGCCCGCGCCGGACCTTTTCCCGATCCGGAACTTGCCCGGAACTGGCTACAGCCGAGAACATTGTAGCTGGTCGCATCGCCGGTCGGCTGTGACGCGAGTCGCGGTCTACAGTTGGGGCCATGCCTTCCCCGTCGCCTTCGAGGTCCCAGGCGCTGCCCGAGCAGACGGCAACTCCGGCGCAGCCGGCGGTGACCGGCGATCATCCCGGTATCAACGAGCTGTTCGCCCTGCTCGCGTACGGCGAGGTCGCCGCGTTCTACCGGCTGACCGAGGAGGCGCGGATGGCGCCGAACCTGGCCGGTCGCATCAACCTGGCGCGCATGGCCGCCGCCGAGATGGGGCACTTCGACGTGCTGCGCGAGGCGCTGCTGCGCCGCGGTGTCGACGTCGTCCCGGCGATGACGAAATACGCTCCGGCACTGGAGAACTACCACCGGCTGACCACACCGAGCACGTGGCTCGAGGCGCTGGTCAAGACCTACGTCGGCGACGCCCTGGCAGCCGATTTCTACCTGGAGATCGCCGGGTCGCTGCCCGCCGAGGCCGCCGACGTGGTGCGCGCGGTGCTGTCGGAAACCGGGCACTCCCAGTTCGTGGTGGCCGAGGTGCGGGCCGCGGTCAGCGCCAGCGACCGGCAGCGGCACCGGCTGGCGTTGTGGTCGCGCCGGTTGCTGGGGGAGGCCATCACCCAGGCGCAGTTCGTGATGGCCGAGCACGACGAACTCGTCGACCTGGTGCTGTCCAGCGGCGAGGGCCTGACCCAGATGACCGAGTTCTTCGAGCGCCTGCAGGAGACACACAAGAACCGGGTGCGCGAACTCGGCCTCGGCTGAGCTCACACACCCGGTCCTGGATGCCTGTGGCGATTACTTCGTGCAGGTGGTGATCATCGTGTTGTTGCTCTGCACGGCGACCGGCTGTCCCGAACCGTCGCTGATCGAGCAGTTCAGCTGACCGGTGACGCTGGTGGCGGTCACCGAACTCAGCGTGACGCCCGGGTTCAGCGTGACCGTCTTGGCCCACGGCAGTGCCACGTTGACGTCCGTCTGCAGCGCACCCTGCCCGTCGGTGTAGATCACCGTCACGAGGTCGAGTAGCGACTTGTTGCCGGTGATGCGGTAGGTGACCGTGTTCGGCAGCGGTGCCGCGGGCACGGCCGCGGGGTCGACCGGCGGTACGGCCTCGGCCGGTGTGGGCGCCGCTGCGGTCGGGGTGACGGTCGTGACCGTCTCGGGAGCCAGCGACGCGGTCGGCGGCGCCGCCGTCACCCGGGGACGCGGTGCGGCCGACGGCGTGGCGGCGGCCGTCGGCGTGGCCGACTGGCTCGTGCTGGGCGGCGTGATCGGCGCCGTGACAGGCCCGCTGTCACCGCCGCCGAGGATGACGACGGTGCAGATGACCGCCACCAGCAGGATGGCGCCGGCGACACCGGCCACCCACACCCAGCGCCGGTCGATGCCTTCGTCGTACTCGTAGATCTCGTCGTCGTAGTCGTCATACGCCGCGTCGTCATAGGCCGCGTCGGCGTCGCCACCGGTGTAGTCCGTATCGGCTGCGGTGAACCGATCGGTGTCGCCGTAGGTGCTGCTGTACTCGCGCGTGGGGCGGTCGGCCAGGTCGGTGGCGGAGCTGTACGAGCTGTACGAGCCGTACGAGTGGGTCCGGTCGCTGCCGTACCCGGTGCTGGAGCCGTAGCTGTAGCTGTAGCCGCGGTCGTAGCCCTGGTGGCTCGGGGTGTCCCCGTAGCTGCCGGTGGACGCCCCCGACGGTGTTGAATATCGCGAATATGTCCTGCTCATGGCGACTTTCCCCGGTCGAGTATCACTTACCTCGTCGATGCTAATGGTGCAAAAGTTACGGATGAGGTCGGCTCGCTGACCGTCGGATAACGGTCGGGACTCGGTTCGGTCGACCGCGCCGAGACGACCTGTCGCGACCTCGAAGAGCGGTGCCGCCGGGCGGTGTTTTCGGGCCGACAACTGTGATGACGTCGTGACCTCGGCGCCGGGACTTGCACCGGTTCGCCACCGGCGAACGGCCCGCGGCCACCGCGGCGGCCGTCGTCCACTAGCCTCCTGAGGAGAGTTCGACAGCAGCTCGACCGAAGTCTTGAAAACGAATGAAAGGGGTCAGCGTGGAGGTCAAGATCGGTGTCACCGACAGCCCGCGCGAACTGTTCCTCAACAGCGCGCAGACTCCCGAGGAAGTGGAGAAGTTGGTGACCGACGCGCTCGGTCAGGATTCGGGCGTGCTCGCACTGACCGACGAGAAGGGTCGCCGGTTCCTGGTGCAGACCGCAAAGATCGCCTACGTCGAGATCGGCGCTGCCGACGTCCGCCGCGTCGGCTTCGGCGTCACCGGCAAGGACTGACACCGCCCACACGCAGAAAAGCTGCCCCTTTCCATCATGGAAAGGGGCAGCTTTCTTTGTTCTGGCCGCGTCAGCGGGTGAGTGGAACGTGTGACAGTCCGCCCCAGGCGAACTGCACCGTGCCGTCGACGGCCGCGTCCTTGGAGATCGGCCGGTCGTTGTTGATCCAGTAGCGGGCACAGTCGACGCTGATCGCGACGAGCCCGACGGCGATCATCCGGGCGCGATGGGGCTCCAACCCGGAATCGCTGCTCACCAGGTCGAACACCGCGTCGGTGCACGAATCGGTTGCGACCTTCACCTGCGCCGACACCTGCGGCTCGGTGACGTAGTCGTTCTCGAAGATCAGCCGGTAGCCCTGGCTGTCGTGCTCGATGAAGTCGAAGAACGCCTCGACGGCCGCACGCAGGCGCAGCCGGTTGTCGGTGGTGGCGCTCAGCGCGCCGCGCACGCCCTGCAGCAGGTTGTCGACGTGCCGCTGCAGCACGGCCAGGTACAGCTCCAGCTTCGACGAGAAGTGTTGGTACAGGACGGGTTTGCTCACGCCGGCGCGTTCGGCGATCTCGTCCATGCCGGCTGCGTGGTAGCCGCGGTCCACGAAGACGTCGCTCGCCGCGATCAGCAGCTGGCCGCGGCGTTCGTCGCGAGGCAGCCGGTTGCCCCGTCGATTCGTGGTCGGGCCGCCCTGCGCACCGTCGGTTCCGGCTTGCGTGCCTCTGGCGTCTGAGGTGTTGGCAACCTCGCTCATTACGTCCTCAATCTGGCATTGTCCGATCTGGACCCCGCTGTTCATGGCCGCCCAACGTGTTGTTCAGGTTGACCGACCCGGCAGTTTATCGCCACGACACTACTACCGTTAGTTCGCGGCATTCGCGTGCTACCAGCGGTTCGGCGATTGTGTCCGGTCCCACTTGAACAACCTGGTGGCGTGCCATTACCGGCGTACGCCCAGCTCTGTGCCATCCTGGTTCGGTGACCTACGACCCGGGCCGAGGCACCGGTCGCGTCCCTGTGGTGCGCAACGAGTGGCGTGAGCCCTTGCGCGCGCAGCGGGATCCGGTGGCCGAGGACTCCGGACGGCTGCGGTCCAACCGGGACGACCGGCAGCAGTGGCGCAAGCAGTCCTGGCTGGGCCGCTTCGTATCCACCTACGGGTGGCGCGCCTACGCCCTGCCGGCCCTGGCCGTCGTCACCGGAATCGTGGTCTACCAGAGCATCTCCGGTCCGGCGCCGATCACACCGTCGCATCCGCACGTGCCGATGGTCGGCCAGCCCACCATCAACTCGGCGAGCACCGCGATCGTCGGCGCACCGCCCAAGGGCCTGACGCAGTTCGACGTCAACCTGCCCACCGGCATCCTGCCGGACGGCGGTCCGTTCACCGAGGCCGGCGCCAAGGCCTGGCACATCGTGCCGGGTACCACCGGCAAGATCGGTCAGGGCACCACCAAGTCGGTGACCTACACCGTCGAGGTGGAGGACGGCGTCGACACCACCAGTTTCGGCGGTGACGAGGCGTTCGCCCGGATGGTCGCCGAAACCCTCGCGAACCCCAAGAGTTGGACGCATGACGGGAAGTTCGCCTTCACCCGGCTCGACGCGTCGTCGCCGGAGACACCGGATTTCCGGGTGTCCCTGACCTCGCCGATGACGGTCCGCGAGGGCTGTGGCTACGACATCCAGCTGGAGTCGTCGTGCTTCAACCCGGCGTACTTCCCGGCCGACGGTGGCAAGGCGCAGTCCCGCGTCTTCATCAACGAGGCGCGCTGGGTGCGCGGCGCGGTGCCGTTCCAGGGCGACATCGGCTCGTACCGCCAGTACCTGATCAACCATGAGGTCGGCCACGCCCTCGGCTTCCGGATGCACGAGCCCTGCGGTGACAACGGCGGGCTGGCGCCGATCATGATGCAGCAGACCTTCTCGACCAACAACAACGACGACGCCAAGTTCGACCCGGAGTCGGTCAAGCCCGACGGCAAGACCTGCCACGTCAACTCCTGGCCGTACCCCATTCCTTAGCCGCCCCTCCCGCGAGCGGCCGTGTCTGTACCCCGACACGCCGTATTCGGCGTACATGGAGCGCACGCTCGTCGCCGCCGAGCGGCCCCGAAATGTCATGCGAAGCCGCTGATTACTGTTGAGGGCATGGCATCCCCGTCCGGACGCAAGGAGGAAAACGGCTCCTTGCCGCCGCTGGTGCAGCCGGCAGCCGAACTGACCCGCGACGAGGTGGCGCGATACAGCCGCCACCTGATCATCCCGGACCTCGGCGTCGACGGGCAGAAGCGGCTCAAGAACGCACGGGTGCTCGTGATCGGCGCCGGGGGACTGGGTTCCCCGACCCTGCTCTATCTCGCGGCGGCGGGCGTCGGCACCATCGGCATCGTCGAGTTCGACGTCGTCGATGAATCTAACCTGCAGCGCCAGATCATCCATGGCCAGTCCGACGTCGGCCGGTCGAAAGCCCAGAGCGCCCGCGAATCGATCCTGGAGATCAACCCGCTGGTCACCGTCAATCTGCACGAATTCCGGCTCGACACCGACAACGCGGTGCCGCTGTTCGAGCAGTACGACCTGATCCTGGACGGCACCGACAACTTCGCCACCCGCTACCTCGTCAACGACGCCGCGGTGCTGGCGCACAAGCCGTACGTCTGGGGCTCGATCTACCGGTTCTCCGGCCAGGTGTCGGTGTTCTGGGAGGACGCCCCCGACGGGCGCGGGCTGAACTACCGCGATCTCTACCCGGAGCCGCCGGCCCCGGGCACGGTGCCGTCATGCGCCGAGGGCGGCGTGCTGGGGATTCTCTGCGCGTCTGTCGCCTCGGTGATGGGCACCGAGGCCATCAAGCTGATCACCGGTATCGGCGAGTCGTTGCTGGGCCGGCTGATGATCTACGACGCCCTCGACATGACCTACCGCACCATCGCGATCCGCAAGGACCCGGCGACCCCGAAGATCACCGGACTCATCGACTACGACGCGTTCTGCGGCGTGGTGTCCGACGCGGCCGCCGAGGCGGCGGCCGACTCGACGGTGACTCCGCTCGAGCTGCGGGAGCTGATCGACTCCGGCAAGCCCGTCGCCCTGATCGACGTGCGGGAGCCCGCGGAGTGGGCCATCAACCGCATCGAGGGTGCCGAACTGATTCCCAAGTCGACGCTCGACTCCGGGGCCGGGCTGGCCCGGGTGCCACAGGACCGAATTGCGGTGCTGTACTGCAAGACCGGGATCCGCTCGGCCGAGGTCCTGCTCGCCCTCAAACAGGCCGGATTCGCCGACGCGTTGCACCTGCAGGGCGGAATCGTGGCCTGGGCCCGGCAACTCGAGCCCGACATGGTCATGTACTGACGTCAGGTCTGGCCGGGCACACCTTAGTCTGATCGGGTGACCGTCGACCGTCCTCCCGAACATGTGCTCACGGCGTTCGGCCTGACCGGTCTCCGGCCGGTGCCGCTCGGCTCGAGCTGGGAGGGCGGCTGGCGCTGTGGCGAGGTCGTGCTGTCCATGGTCGCCGACAACGCGCGGGCGTCCTGGTCGGCCAAGGTGCGCGAGACGCTGTTCGTGGACGGCGTCCGGCTGGCCCGCCCGGTGCGTGCCACCGACGGCCGCTACGTCGTCGCCGGCTGGCGCGCTGACACGTTCGTCACCGGGACACCGGAACCGCGGCACGACGAGATCGTCTCGGCGGCGGTGCGCCTGCACGAGGCGACGGCCAAGCTCGAGCGTCCACGGTTCCTGACGCAGCCGCCCGCGGTGCCGTGGAGCGACGTCGATGTCTTCATCGCCGCCGACCGCGCCGCGTGGGAAGACCGGCCACTGCAGTCGTTGCCGCCCGGCTCGCGGGTGGTACCCGGGACCACCGACGGCCGCCGTTCGATCGAGCTGATCAATCAGCTTGCGTCGCTGCGCAAGCCGACCCGCAACCCGAGCCAGCTGGTGCACGGCGACCTCTACGGCACCGTGCTGTTCGCCGGCACCGCCGCGCCGGGCATCACCGACATCACGCCGTACTGGCGCCCGGCGTCGTGGGCCGCGGGCGTGGTCGTCGTCGATGCGCTGTCCTGGGGCGAGGCCGACGACGGTCTCATCGAACGCTGGGCATCGCTGCCGGAGTGGCCGCAGATGTTGTTGCGTGCCTTGATCTTCCGGCTCGCTGTGCATGCCCTGCACCCCCGGTCGACGGCCGCGGCTTTCCCGGGGCTGGCCCGCACCGCAGCTCTGGTCCGCCTGGTGCTGTAATTCCGCGCACCGTCGTTCGAATGGCAGCGCGCCCCGTTCGGTGGGAAAGTTACCTCGCATGACGGCTGTTGAACCCACCACCGACGGAACCTACAAAGACCGGATCGCTGCGGTCGAACCCGGTGGCAACGAGTTCATCGCCGAGGCGGACCGGCACGGCAAGCCGAGCCAGCTGTTCTGGACGTGGACGTCGCCCAACATGGAATTCGCGACGGTGTTCGTCGGCATGCTGGCCGTCCTCGCCTTCGGCATGAGCTTCTGGCAGGCGGTCGCCGGGATCGTCGTCGGGACGGGGCTGGGTGCCATCGCGCACTATTTCCTGTCCGCGCGTGGGCCGCTGCACGGCGTGCCGCAGATGGTGCTGGGCCGAATGGCGTTCGGGTTCAAGGGCAATGCGTTGCCGGCGACGCTGATGTCGATCACCGCGGGCGTCGGTTGGTTCGCCACCAACAGCGTCAGCGGTGCGTTTGCCCTGTCCACCCTGTTCGGCTTCGGGCCGCTGATCGGCCTGATCATCATCGTGGTGCTGCAGACGGCGTTCGCGTTCTTCGGTCACAACCTGGTGCAGGCGTTCGAGCGGTGGTCGTTCCCCGCGCTCGTCGTCGTCTTCGGCGCGGCATCGGTCGGAATCTTCGCGCACGCGAATCTGGGTGCGCCCGCGCCGTCGGGCGGCGTCGGCGGACTCGGCGGCTTCCTGCTCACCGTCGGCACGTCGTTCGGCTACGCGGCCGGCTGGACCCCGTACGCCGCGGACTACACGCGCTATCTGCCGTCGGCGGTGTCCACTTTCGCGACGGGGTTCTTCGCCTCGACCGGGTTGTTCATCTCGTGCGCGGTCCTGGAGATCGTCGGGGCGGCATCGGCGACGTTCGGCACCGCGAGCCTGGCCAATCCGACCGCGTCGTTCACGGCCGAGCTCGGGCCGTGGCTGGCCAAGGCGACCCTGCTGGCCATCGCGATCGGCGCGATCGCCGCCAATGCGCTCAATATCTATTCCGGGGCAATGGCTTTCGTGACCATCGGGATCACGTTGCCGCCGCATATCGCGCGGGCGCTGGTGACCGTCTTCTTCGGCGTCGCCGGTTTCCTGATCGCCTGGTGGGCGTTGCCCGACGCCGCGCACAGCTATGAAGCGTTCCTGCTGGTGATCGCCTACTGGATCGGACCGTGGCTGGGTGTGGTCTTCGCCGATCAGTATCTGCGTCGCGGGCAACACATTGCCGGGTACCTCTACGACCGCTCGTACTCGAACTGGCCCGGGCTGCTGTCCTTCGCGCTGGGACTGGGCCTGTCGGTGCTGTTGTTCTCCAACCAGGAGAAGTTCGTCGGTTACATCGCCCGTGCGGTGCCGAAGCTCGGCGACATCACCTTCTTCGTCGGCTTCGTCATCGCGGGTGTCGCGTACCTGGTGTTGTGTCGAAAGAAGATCGCCGCGGAATGCGCCGCCGTATGACCCCTGAGCAGATGCTCGACGTCGCGGTCGCCGAAGCCCGAAAAGGGCTGTCCGAAGGCGGCATTCCGATCGGCGCGGCGTTGTTTCGCGCCGATGGTGAACTCCTGGGCGCCGGGCACAACCGCCGGGTGCAGAACGATGATCCCTCGGTGCACGCCGAGACCGACGCGTTCCGCGCGGCCGGGCGCCAGCGCGGCTACCGCTCGACCATCATGGTGACGACGCTGTCGCCGTGCTGGTATTGCAGCGGGCTGGTGCGGCAGTTCGGCATCGGCGCGGTGGTGATCGGGGAGGCCCGCACGTTCCACGGCGGTCATGACTGGCTGGCCGAACATGGTGTGGCGGTTACGGTATTGGACGACGAGCGGTGCGTGGCCATGATGGAGGACTTCATCGCGGCCCACCCCGAATTGTGGGCGGAGGATATCGGCGAATGAGTGCCATTGCGACAGTGGATATTTCCCGCTGGTATGCCGGCGGAGCCGAGGCCGATGCGTTGGCCGCCGAGGTCGACGAGGGGCTGCAGCGCGCCGGTTTCATCGTGGTCACCGGTCACGGGGTGGACCAGGGGTTGGCGGCTGCGGTGCGCGCGGCCAGCCGGGAGTTCTTCGCGTTGCCCGACGAGGTCAAGCAGCGGTACTCGGTGCCGGTCGGCGGGCACGGCTGGATCGGCCCGGGTGCCGAGGCCAACGGTTACGCCGAGGGCACCGAGACACCACCCGATCTCAAGGAGAGTTTCAGCCTGGGCGCGGAAACGTCGACGGGGGATCCGGAGGTGGACCGAATCTGGTTCGCCCCCAACGTATGGCCCGCCGAGGTGCCCGCATTGCAGACGTTGGTGGATGAATACACCGCCCAGATGCGCCGATTGTCCGACGATCTGCTGGCCCTGTTCGCGCACGCGCTGGGACTGGCGGCGAATCCTTTTGCGGCGCTGGCAGATCGGCCGACGTGGACCATGAACATCAACCACTACCCGCCGGTGAGCGTCGTGGGCGAACCCGAGCCGGGGCAGTTCCGCATCGGCCCGCACACCGATTTCGGCACCGTCACGGTGCTCGACCGGGAGCCGGGCGCCGGTGGGCTGCAGGTGTATTCCGAGGCAGCGGGCTGGGAGGACGCGCCCTGGGAACCGGGCGCGCTGACGGTGAACATCGGAGACCTGCTGGAGTATTGGAGCGGACGACGCTGGCCGTCCGGCCGCCACCGCGTGCTGCCGCCGCAACCGCACGCACCGGAAGAGGACCTGGTGTCGCTGATCTACTTCTACGAAGCCAACCACGACGCGCTGATCACCCCGTTGCAGCCGCCCATCGGTGCGGTGTCCGGGCTCGCGCCGGTGGTCTCCGCGGATTTCATCAAGGAACGGCTGGACGCCATCACCGTCGGCTGAGCGGCCCTCAGAACTCGTGCCGGTACTCCCGCAACCGAACCCGGCCGTCGACCGCCAGCACCCCTTCGGCGCGCAGCCGTTCCAGCTGCCGCGTCGCCAGATGCGCTGCCGGCCGGCCCGACGCGCTGATCACGCGGTGCCAGGGCAGGTCCGAGGAATCGGTCCGCATGATCCAGCCGACGATCCGCGGGCTGGAAAGCCCTGCGGCATCGGCGATGTCGCCGTACGTCGACACCTGGCCGGACGGTATCGACGCGACGAGACCCCGCACCTTCTCCACCTGCTCGTCGGTGACAGCCGCCACGATCAGACCAGGTGACGCCGGATCACGTCGGCGGTTTCGGCGGGCATGGCGTGCGGCACCATGTGGTCGCAATCGAATTCGGTCAGCACGAAGTCGGCGCCGAGCCGGGCCTGCAAACCCGACACGAGTTCGCCGGTGACGTAGGCCGGATGGGTTCGTTTGGCCAGCACCAGCGTCGTCGGTGTGCCCTGCGGCGGCAACACGATCGGGCGGGCCAGCTCACTCCAGTAGGACATCATGGCGGGCAGGCTGATGCGCCAGCCGACGCGTCCGCCCGGCAGGGCGACCAGGTGCTCGTCCAGGTCGCGCTCGAGTTCGCCGGGGTACTTCGCCGAGACCTCGCCCCACGATCCGTTCACCTTCTCGGCGTGGGCCTCCTGGCGGTCCGGGTAGTCGGGGGAGCCGAGCATGGCGTCGGCGATCTCGCTCATCCAGCTGCCGTCCAGCCCGGTCGCCGGGTCCAGCAGCACCAGGCCGGACACCAGATTCGGATGGGCGGCAGCGAGATTGAGCGCTATCGCGCCACCGAATGAATGTGCCACCACGACCACCGGCCCGTCGGCCTCGTCCTGGAGGAGGGCCGCCAGGGCCGCGACGTTCTCGTCGATGTTCCACGGCGCCGCCCACGACGAATGGCCATGTCCCAGGAGGTCGGGCGCCAGCACGGCATATTCGGCCAGATACCCGTCCGCCAGTGTCTGCCAGCGCTTTCCGTGGCCGGTCAGGCCGTGCAGGGCCAGGATCTGTGCCGGCCGCGCCGGTCCGTAGTGGTACACCTGCAAGCTCACCCCGTTGATGCTGCCAGACATCGCGGCCGGACGTCGCCGTCGGCCGAACTTGTCGTACCCCCGTGGTTGCATTCCTGCCATGGCCGCCCCGCACTCCGCACTCACCGCGCCCGGCTCGGTTAATGCCCTGACCGAGCCCGGGCAGCGCGGTGTCGTGCGGGTGCTGGGCGGCCCCGGAACCGGGAAGACCGAGCTGCTGATCCGCACGGCGGCAACACATATCGCGGCGGGAACCGATCCGGAGTCGGTGCTCCTGCTCACCGGTTCGGCGCGGCTGGGCAGCCGGGTCCGCGGCGCCATCACCTCGGCGCTGCTGGGCGATACCGGCCAGGTCACCCGGGAGCCGCTGGTTCGCACCCTGCACTCCTACGCGTTCGCCGTGCTGCGGCAGGCCGCGCAGCGTGCCGGTGACCCGCCGCCGCGCCTGATCACCAGTGCCGAGCAGGACGGCATCATCCGCGAGCTCCTCGCCGGTGATCTGGAGGATGGCGACGAGGCGAGCGTGGACTGGCCGCTGCACCTGCGGCCGGCGTTGGGCACCGCGGGGTTCGCGACCGAATTGCGGGACCTGTTGGCCCGCTGCACCGAACGCGGCGTCGACCCCGCGGATCTGCGCCGGATCGGCCGCAAGGCCGGCCGTCCGGAGTGGGTGGCGGCGGCCCGGTTCGCCCAGGTCTACGAGCAGGTCATGCTGCTGCGCAGCGCCGTCGGCATGGCGGCCCCGCAGGCGACGGTGCCCGCGCTGGGCGCGGCCGAGCTGGTGGGCGCCGCGCTCGAGGCCTTCGCCGTCGATCCCGCGCTGCTGGACGCCGAACGCGCCCGCATCAAGCTGTTGCTCGTCGACGACGCGCAGCACCTCGATCCGCAGGCCGCGCTGCTGGTGCGGGTGCTGGCGGCCGGTGCCCAGCTGACGGTCATCGCCGGTGACCCGAGCCAGACCGTGTTCGGCTACCGCGGCGCCGAGCCGACGCTGCTGTACGGCCCCGATGACCAGCCGCAGGTGGTGCTGACCGAGTCCCACCGGTGCTCGCCCGCGGTGGCCGGAGCGGTCGCGGCCGTCGCGCGGCGGCTGCCCGGCGTGGACGCGTCCCGGGCCCTGACGCCGGCGACGACGGATCAGCTCGGCTCGCTGGCGGTGCGCGTCGCCGGATCGCCGCATGCCGAGTCCGCGTTGATCGCCGACGCCTTGCGACGCGCGCACCTGGTCGACGGCGTGCCGTGGTCGCAGATGGCCGTCATCGTGCGCTCGGTACCGCGGGCCGGGACAGCGCTGGCCCGGGCCCTGAGCGCCGCCGGGGTGCCGGTGCAGCAGCAGGCCGGCATGGCGCCACCCGCGCAGCATCCGGCGGTGGGCGCGCTGCTCACGGTGCTGGACTGCGTCGCCGACCAACTGACCGGTGACCGGGCGCTGGCTCTGCTGACCGGCCCCATCGGCCGCGTGGACCCGGTGTCACTGCGCCAGTTGCGGCGCGCGCTGCGCCGCGCGGACGGCAGCGGTCGCGATTTCGGTGACCTGCTCGTCGAGGCGCTGACCGGAAGTACCGAACATTCGCTGTCCGATCAGCTGGCACGGCCGGTGCGGCGCGTCCTCGCGGTTCTCGACGCGGCGCGCCGGTCGGCGACCGCGGGCCAGGATCCGCGTTTCGTGCTGTGGCAGGCCTGGCACGCCAGCGGGTTGTCGCGCCGGTGGCAGGCCGCGGCCGGGCGTCCGGGTGCGGCCGGGGTGGCGGCAAACGCCGATCTGGATGCCGTCACCGCGCTGTTCGACACCGCCGACCAGTACGTCGCCCGCACCGCGGCGGCGTCCCTCGCCGGCTTGATCGACCACGTCCGCGCTCTCTCCTGGGCGGGTTCGGCTCCCGAGCGCGCCGAGGCCGACGAGGTGGCCGTGCTCAGTGCCCATGCCGCGCTGGGGCGGGAGTGGGATTTCGTGGTCATCGCGGGCTTGCAGGAAGGGTTGTGGCCCAACACCGTTCCGCGTGGGGGCGTACTCGGCACCCAGCAGCTCCTCGACATCGTCGACGGGGTGGGCGATGTGCGCGGCATGTCGGCCACCGCGCCGCTGCTGGCCGAGGAACGGCGACTGCTGGTCGCCGCGCTGGGACGGGCCCGCAACCGCGTGCTGGTGACGGCCGTGGACAGCGACAACGGTGACGAGGCGTTGCTGCCGTCGACGTTCTTCGAGGAGCTGGCGGCCCTGGCCGGCGGCACCGACCCCGACGCCGACGAGCTCCCGGTGCATGCGCCCGCCGTGTTGTCGCCGTCGGCAGTGGTCGGCCGGTTGCGGTCGGTGGTGTGTGCTCCCGACGGCGCGGTCGAGGAAACCGACCGGCTGTGTGCGGCAGCGCAATTGGCCCGGCTGGCCGAGGCCGGCGTGCCGGGCGCCGACCCGGCGCAGTGGTACGCCAGCACGGCGCTGTCCACTGCCGAGCCGCTGTGGTCGGGCGACGACCACGTCGTCACGGTGTCGCCGTCGACCGTGCAGACCCTGACCGACTGCCCGCTGCGCTGGATGCTGGAGCGCCACGGCGGCAGCGACGGCCGCGATCTGCGGTCGGCGTTGGGCTCGCTGGTGCACGCCCTGGTTGCCGATTCGGGTCGCAGCGAGGCGCAGCTGCGGGGTGAACTCGAAAAGGTCTGGCAGCAGCTGCCTTTCGATTCGAACTGGTATGCCGACAACGAGCTGGAGCGGTACCGCGCCATGCTGG
Source organism: Mycobacterium sp. SMC-18 (assembly GCF_045310895.1). Lineage (NCBI taxonomy): Bacteria > Bacillati > Actinomycetota > Actinomycetes > Mycobacteriales > Mycobacteriaceae > Mycobacterium > Mycobacterium sp. SMC-18. Next base: position 221,022 of record NZ_JBJIAL010000003.1, on the reverse strand, counting down.
CGACGTTCACGACGTGGCGGCAGGAGACCCGCGGTGAGCTGACCGAGGTCGGTACCGAACTCGAGGTGTCCGGCACGATCGCCGACGAGGGGCTGCAGGTGCAGGTGAAGGGACGTATCGACCGCCTGGAACGGGACCGTGAGGGCCGCCTCGTGGTGGTCGATGTCAAGACCGGCAAGAGCCCCGCCACCAAGGCCGATGCCCAGGAGCACGCCCAGCTCGCGCTGTACCAGCTGGCGATCGCCGAAGGTGTTGTGCCGCATGGTGATCAGCCCGGCGGTGGTCGGCTGGTGTATCCGGCCAAACCTGCCAAGACCGGCGCCACCGAACGCGAACAGGATCCGATGGGGGAGACGGCGCAGGCGCAGTGGCGGCAGCGGGTGACCGACGCCGCCGCGGCGACGGCCGGGCCGCACTTCGTCGCGCGCGTCGGTTCCGGGTGTGCGACGTGCCCGGTGCGGGACATGTGCCCGGCGCAGGGTACGAAGGGGGCATGCTCGTGACGTACAGCCCCGCCGAACTTGCCGAGGCGCTCGGGCTGTTCACCCCGACCGACGAGCAGGCGGCGGTCATCGCCGCGCCGCCGGGACCGCTGGTGGTGATCGCGGGGGCCGGTGCCGGGAAGACCGAGACCATGGCCGCGCGCGTGGTGTGGCTGGTGGCCAACGGCTATGCCACGCCGTCACAGGTGCTGGGGTTGACCTTCACCCGCAAGGCCGCCGGACAGTTGCTGCGCCGTGTGCGTACCCGGCTGGCCCGCCTGGCGGGGTCGGGTCTGCTGCCCGGCGTCTCGCTGGCCGACGAGCACGCCACCGTCAGCACCTACCACGCCTTCGCGGGCACCTTGCTGCGCGAGTACGGGCTGCTGCTGCCCATCGAGCCGGCCACCCGGCTGGTCACCGAAACCGAGATGTGGCAGTTGGCTTTTCGGGTGGTGTCCGACTTCCCGGGGCAGCTGCACACCGACAAGTCCCCGGCCGCCGTCACCCAGATGGTGCTGCGCCTGGCCGGCCAGCTGTCCGAGCATCTCGTCGACACCGACGCCGTGCGCGACACGCATCACGAGCTGGAGCGGCTCATTCTCACGCTCCCCGGGGGCCCGGGCCAACGCGGCGGGCCCACCCAGTCGCTGCTGAACCTGCTGGCCACCCAGACCGAGCGGGCCGAGCTGGTGCCGCTGATCGATGCCGTGCACCAGCGCATGGGGGAAGCGCAGGTCATGGACTTCGGCAGCCAGATGTCGGCCGCGGCCCGCCTGGCCGAGCGTTTCCCGCAGGTCGGCGCGCAGCTGCGGGAGCGGTATCGCGTCGTCCTGCTCGACGAATACCAGGACACCGGGCACGCTCAGCGGGTCGCGCTGTCGTCGCTGTTCGGCGGCGGCGTCGACGACGGCCTGGCGCTGACGGCCGTCGGGGATCCCATCCAGTCGATCTACGGCTGGCGCGGCGCGTCGGCGACCAACCTGCCGCGGTTCACCACCGACTTCCGCCTGTCGGACGGTTCGCCGGCCCCGACCCTGGAATTGCGGACCAGCTGGCGCAATCCGCCGCGGGCACTCAAGCTGGCCAACGAGGTGTCCGCCGAGGCACGGCGCCGCAGTGTGAGCGTGCGCGAACTGCTGCCGCGCCCGGGCGCCGAGCCGGGGACCATCCAGTGCGCGTTGCTGGACGATGTTGTCGCCGAACGTGATTGGGTGGCCGACCACCTGGCCCGCCGGTACCACGGCGCGGTGGCCGCAGGAGAGCCGGTGCCGACGGCCGCCGTCCTGGTGCGCCGCAACGCCGACGCCGCGCCCATCGCCGAGGCGCTGACTGCCCGCGGGGTGCCCGTCGAGGTGGTCGGTCTGGCCGGGCTGCTGGCCATCCCCGAGGTCGCTGACGTCGTCGCGATGCTGCGCCTGGTCGCCGAACCGACCGCCGGGGTCGCCGCGATGCGGGTGCTCACCAGCGCGCGGTGGCGGTTCGGCGCAGCCGACCTGGCCGCGCTGTGGCGCCGCGCCTCGGAACTGGATGCGCCCGACCCGGCGCGGACGTCCGGGTCGGCCGCCGAGCAGGCCGTCGCACAGGTCGCCCCCGACGCCGACCACGCCTGCCTGGCCGACGCGATCAGTGATCCGGGCCCGGCCGACCGCTACTCACCCGAAGGACACCGCCGGCTGCTCGCCCTGGCCGCCGAACTGAGCCAGCTGCGTGCGCACCTGCACCAGCCGCTGCCGGATCTGGTCGCCGAAGTGCGTCGGGTCCTGGGTATCGACGCCGAAACCCGCGCGGCCAGTGGGGTTTCCGAGGGCTGGCGCGGCACCGAACATCTCGATGCCTTCGCCGATGTGGTCGCGGGATACGCCGCCCGGCCGGCCGCAGAACCGGACGGCGCAGCATCCATCGCCGGACTGCTGGCGTACCTGACCGCGGCCGCGGAGGTGGAGAACGGGCTGGCCCCGGCACAGGTGACGGTGGCCTCGGACCGCGTGCAGATCCTGACGGTGCACGCGGCCAAGGGCCTGGAATGGCAGATCGTCGCGGTTCCGCACCTGGTTGCCCGGGTGTTCCCGTCGACGGCGTCGCAGCGCACCTGGCTGACCGACGCGGGGGACCTGCCGCCGTTGTTGCGTGGGGACCGTGCCGAGCTGTCCGAGCATGGCGTGCCGGTGCTCGACACGTCCGACGTCTACGACCGGAAGATGTTGGCGGACAAGATCGCCGCGCACAAGGCGCTGCTCGATCAGCGGCGCACCGATGAGGAACGCCGACTGCTCTACGTGGCCCTCACCCGGGCCGAGGACACCCTGCTGTTGTCCGGATATCACTGGGGGACGACGGCCGGGAAACCGGCGGGACCTTCTGACTTCCTGATCGAGATGCGCGACATCATCGAACGGGCAGCGCAGGAGGGCGACCCCTGCGGCGAAATCGAGCAGTGGGCCCCGGCACCCGCGGAAAAGGCCGTCAACCCGTTGCGGGACAACGTCGTCGAGTGCTCCTGGCCCGTCGACCCGGCTGGTTCCCGGCGCGGGGACGTCGACCGGGGCGCGGCCCTGGTGGCCCAGGCGCTCGCCGCAGGGGCCGAGGACCTCGAGGACCGGCACGGCTGGGCTGCCGACGTGGACGCCCTGCTGGCCGAGCGCGAGCGGGCCCAGGAGCGCGGTCCGCTCGACCTGCCGCCGCAGTTGTCGGTGAGCACGTTGGTCGACCTGGGCAGCGACCGGTCGGGTGCACTGCAGCGGCTGCAGCGACGGCTGCCGGCCCGGCCGGACCCGCAGGCGCTGCTGGGCACCGCGTTCCACGACTGGGTGCAGCGGTACTTCTCCGCCGAGCGGTTGTTCGACCTCGACGACCTGCCCGGTGCGGTCGACGCCGAGCTGGGGCAGGCCGTCGCCGAGGAACTGGCAGACCTGCAGGCCGCGTTCGCCCTCTCGGAGTGGGCGGCCCGTACCCCGATCGACATCGAGGTGCCGTTCGACATGGTGATCGGTGACCGGGTGATCCGCGGCCGTATCGACGCGGTGTTCGCCGACGCCGACGGTGGCTACACCGTGCTCGACTGGAAAACCGGCGATCCGCCCACCACTCCGGAAACGCTGCGCAACAAGGCCATTCAGCTGGCGGTGTACCGCCTGGCCTGGTCGTCCATCCAGGGCGTACCCGTCGATGCGGTGCGGGCGGTCTTCCACTACGTGCGCGCGGGGCAGACGGTGGCACCCACCGACCTGCCCGGCGCCGACGAGCTGGCGGCGCTAGTTCACCTCGGGTGAGTTGCGGTAGATCTTGAGTGCCTGGGTCACCATCGGCACTTGCAACGGCAGCCGGGCCAGTGCCGCGATGCGGGCCGGCCACCCCTTGGGCCACCACAGCCGGACCATGTTGACGTTCGCCGGGAAGACGCTGAGGAAAAGTGCGACCGCGGCCAGCGCGCCCAGCTTGCGGGTACGGGGCAGGAGCAGCGCGGCGCCGGTGGCGACTTCGCCGACGCCCGACGCGTAGGTGTAGAACCGTGCCGTGCCGGGGAGTTCCGCCGGGACGATGCCGTCGAAAGGCTTCGGTGCGACGAAGTGCAGGGCGCCCATTCCGACGAGCAGCGCGCCCATTCGGTACGCGGGCGCCTGGCTGGGGGTGGTGTTGGCAGTGCTGTTGGCGGCGGTCATGGTTACATAGTGCTGTGCCGAGCCGTCTCGTGGTGAGTCTCCGCCAGATAATGGAGCCGCATGGCTCGCGTTAGGTTGTCGCGGCGCATGGCCGCGATGGAACAGAACCTCACGAGCCGCCAGAACGCGGATCTGGTTGATGTGCTGCAGATTCCGGAAGCGTTCGTCAGTCCCATCCGCCGGATCGTGCGCCGTGTCATCTACGCGCTGCTGGTGCTCGCCGCCGCGGTGCTCGTCGTGTACCTCGACCGCGACGGCTACCGCGACGCCCAGGAGAACGAGATGTCGCTCCTGGACTGCATCTACTACGCGACGGTGTCGCTGTCGACCACCGGCTATGGCGACATCACACCGCTCACGCCGAGCGCGCGCCTGGTGAACGTCCTGGTGATCACGCCCATGCGGATCGCGTTCCTGATCGTGCTCATCGGTACGACCGTCGAGACGCTGACCACGCAGTCTCGTCAAGCCTTGAAGATTCAGCGATGGAGGAGCACCGTGCGCAACCACACCATCGTCGTCGGTTACGGGACCAAGGGCCGCACCGCGGTCCAGGCCATGGTCGGTGACGAGGTCGCCCCCGGAGACATCGTCGTCGTCGACGAGAACCCGGCGGCCCTGGACCGGGCGCGTGCCGCCGGACTGGTCACCGTGGTCGGCGACGCCACCAAGTCGGAGGTGCTGCGCCTCGCCGGCGCCCAGCACGCGAAGTCCATCGTCGTCGCGACCGACAAAGACGCCACCGCCGTGCTCGTCACGCTGACCGCGCGCGAGGTGGCGCCCAAGGCCAAGATCGTCGCCTCGGCCCGCGAGGCCGAGAACCAGCACCTGCTACGGCAGTCCGGCGCCGACTCGACGGTCGTGTCCTCGGAGACCGCCGGCCGGCTGCTGGGCATCGCGACCCAGACGCCGAGCGTCGTCGAGATGGTCGAAGACCTGCTCACCCCCGACGCCGGCTTCGCGATCTCCGAGCGCGAGGTCGAGGCCAAGGAGCTCGGCGGTTCGCCGCGGCACTTGACCGACATCGTGCTCGGGGTGGTGCGCGACGGGCAGCTGCTGCGGGTCGACTCGCCTGAGGTCGACGCCCTGGCGGCCGGGGACCGGCTGCTCTACATCCGCAACGCCGAAGTCGAACGGTAAGCCCCGCGATGAGCGATTTCACCCTGCGTAACGTCCCGCTGCTGTCCCGGGTCGGTGCCGACCGGGCCGACACGCTGCGCACCGACGTCGACGCCGCGATCGCCGGCTGGAAGGACGCGCTGCTGCTGCGCGTGGACCGCCGCAATCAGGTGTTGATCTCCGGTGGCCGGGTGGTGCTCGGGCGTGCCGCGGAACTCGGCGACAAGCCCGACGAGCACGCGGTGTTCCTGGGCCGGATGCCCGATGGCCGCCACGTGTGGGGCGTGCGCGCCGCACTGGAGGAGCCGACGGGCGGGACGGACGCGCCGGTCGAGGTCCTCGACCTGCGCCGGGCCGGGCCCATCTTCGACGACATCAGCGCGCAGCTCGTCTCGACGGCGACGGCCCTGCTGAACTGGCATGACAGCGCCCGCTTCAGCGCCATCGACGGCGCGCCCACCAAGCCGATCAAGGGCGGCTGGGCGCGGGTCAACAGCATCGGCGGCCACGAGGAATTCCCGCGCATCGACCCGGCGATCATCTGCCTCGTGCACGACGGGCACGACCGCGCGGTGCTGGCCCGGCAGACCAACTGGCCCGAGCGGCTGTTCTCACTGCTGGCCGGGTTCGTCGAGGCCGGCGAATCGTTCGAGAGCTGCGTGGTGCGCGAGATCGCCGAGGAGATCGGTCTGACCGTCACCGACGTCAAGTACCTGGGCAGTCAGCCCTGGCCGTTCCCGCGTTCGCTGATGGTCGGCTTCCACGCCATCGGTGATCCGGAGCAGCCGTTCTCGTTCAACGACGGCGAGATCGCCGAGGCCGACTGGTTCACCCGGGCCGAGGTGCGCGAAGCCCTCGAGCACGGCGACTGGAACAGCACGGCGGACACCCGGCTGCTGCTGCCCGGCTCGATCTCCATCGCCCGGGAGATCATCGAATCCTGGGCGGCCCAGTGATTTGTGCACGAAAATCCGCGGCCAGCGCGGAAAATCGTGCACAAATCCCTAACTCAGCTTGGCTTTGACGTCCTTGATGCTGGGGTTGGTCAGCGTCGAGCCGTCGGGGAACTTGACCGTCGGAACCACGTGGTTGCCGTTGTTGACCGAACCGACGAACTCGGCGGCCGCCGGGTCCTGCTCGATATCGATCTCGGTGTAGGAGATGCCTTCGGCCTTCAGCGCGGTCTTGAGCCGCTTGCAGTAGCCGCACCAGGTCGTGCTGTACATGATCAGTGCACTCATAACGCACCTCAACGTATCCGATCGTCGCATCATGCCGCCCAGCGGTGCCTCGTGTGTCACACCCGCCTGCCATGATGGAGGCCATGCCAGCCGAGGCCCCGCCGTCCACACTCCTCGAGGACCTCGACGACGAACAGCGTGAGGCCGTCCTCGCGCCGCGCGGCCCGGTGTGCGTGCTGGCCGGTGCCGGCACGGGCAAGACCCGCACCATCACCCGCCGCATCGCCTATCTCGTCGCCGCCGGACACGTCGCGCCGAGTCAGGTGCTGGCCGTGACGTTCACCCAGCGCGCCGCCGGAGAGATGCGCGGCCGCCTCCGCAGCCTGGAAAACGAGATCGACGGAGCACAAGGCACCGGGGCCGTCCAGGCCATGACGTTCCACGCCGCGGCGCTGCGGCAGCTGCGGTACTTCTGGCCGCGGGTGGTCGGCGACACCGGCTGGGAGTTGCTCGACAGCAAGTTCGCGGTGGTCGCACAGGCGGCGAACCGCGCGGGTATTCAGGCCAGTACCGACGACGTGCGCGACCTGGCCGGTGAGATCGAATGGGCCAAGTCGTCCCTCATCAGTCCCGAGCTGTACCCGGAGCAGGTCGCCAAGATCGAGCGGGACATCCCGTTCGACGCCGCCAAGGTCGCCGCGGTGTACGCCGGTTACGAGGGCCTCAAGGCCCGGCGCGACGGATCGGCGCTGCTGGACTTCGACGACCTGCTGTTGCACACCGCCGCGGCCATCGAGAACGACGCCGCCGTCGCCGGCGAATTCCGCGACCGCTACCGCTGCTTCGTCGTCGACGAGTACCAGGACGTCACCCCGCTGCAGCAGCGGGTGCTCAACGCCTGGGTGGGGGAGCGCGACGACCTGACGGTGGTCGGTGACGCCAACCAGACCATCTACTCGTTCACCGGCGCCACCCCGCAATACCTCCTCGACTTCTCGCGGCGGTTCCCCGATGCGGCGCTGATCCGGCTGGAGCGCGACTACCGCAGCACGCCGCAGGTGGTGTCGCTGGCGAACCAGGTGATCTCGGCGGCGTCCGGCCGGATGGCCGCCAGCCGGTTGCAGCTCATCGGTCAGCGCGATCCGGGGCCCAAGCCGGTGTTCCGGGAACATCCCGACGAGGTCGCCGAGGCCAACGCGGTCGCCGCCGCCATCAAGAAGCTCATCCAATCCGGTACTGCCCCTTCGGAAATCGCGGTGCTGTACCGCATCAACGCGCAGTCCGAGGTGTACGAGGAGGCGCTCACCGCGGCCGGGGTGGCGTTCCAGGTGCGCGGGGGTGAGGGCTTCTTCAGCCGCCAGGAGATTCGGCAGTCGTTGCTGGCGCTGCAGCGCGCCGCGGGACACCAGGGTGACGTCGCCGGTGTCGAGCTGCCCCAGTTGGTCCGGGATCTGCTGGAACCGCTGGGCCTGACGGCCGAGCCGCCGGCGGGTACCAAGGCCCGGGAACGCTGGGATGCGTTGTTGGCCTTGGTCGAATTGGTCGAGCAGGAAGTCGCGGTGCGTCCCAACCTGGACCTGCAGGGCCTGCTGGTCGAGCTGCGCCAGCGTGCCGATTCGCGGCACCCACCGGTGGTGCAGGGCGTCACGCTGGCGTCGCTGCACGCCGCCAAGGGCCTCGAGTGGGATGCGGTGTTCCTGGTCGGTCTGGTCGACGGCACGCTGCCCATCTCGCACGCACTGTCACATGGCGCGGACAGCGAACCGGTCGAAGAGGAGCGCCGCCTCTTCTACGTCGGAATCACCAGGGCCAGAGTGCATTTGACGATTTCGTGGGCGCTAGCCCGGGCCGCCGGCGGGCGGCAGAACCGCAAGCCCTCGCGGTTCCTCAACGGGCTGACACCGCAGAGCCGCCGGGAACCCCAACAGCCGCAACGTAAACGGGGTCCGGCGCCGCGCTGCCGGGTCTGCAATGCGGCGTTGACGTCGTCGACCGCGATCCTGTTGCGGCGCTGCGAATCGTGCCCGTCGAACCTCGACGAGGAGCTGCTCGGCCGGCTCAAGGAGTGGCGCCTGCGTACCGCGCAGGAGATGAAGGTGCCCGCCTACGTGGTGTTCACCGACAACACCTTGATCGCGATCGCCGAGGCCCTGCCGGCCGACAATGCCGCGCTGGTGGCCATTCCCGGCATCGGTGCGCGCAAGCTGGAGCAATACGGGCCGGATGTGCTGGCATTGGTGAACGCGTCCCGTTAGCCCCGCTAAATTGCGCCAAACATGGCGCAAATTGCGCCAAAACTGCTGGTCAAAAAATCGCTTGCCTGATTTTGGTGGTAACGTCTAGCCTCGAAGCCGCAACGAAATCCCGCGAATTCGCACCCTGTGAATCCGCAGTCGACCGCTGAGGAGGTGGCCCCGATGATCAGCTTTGATGCGTCCCGTGGCGCTGTCCTCGCTGTCTCTGGTTCCCGTGCGCCGTTGACCGCTGCCGCCTATGAGGCGGTATCGCGCGTCGGCGCCGGTTGGCATCAGATCGTTGACGTCCCCGCCATGCCTGCTGTCGCTGCAGCCGCCGCTATGCCGGCGGCACGTCTCGCGACGGCTGGACATGTCGCCGACATCCCGCAGCGCAAGCGCAACGCCAAGACCTTCGCGTCCGTGAAGCGAGGCACTACTTAGGTAGCGCCCACAACAGCCAAAACCTGGCCACGGACCCGAAACCACCGGATCCGTGGCCAAAGTTTTTGGGGCACAACCTCAAAACCACCACCTGGTCACCGATCCATCAGACAGATGAGACGCAAGACGACCAGGAAGTAGGTGATGAGGACATGACTAGCCAGACTTGCCGACAAAGGCTGGCGGTGCCATGTCATGTCGGCGACCCCGATATGTGGTTCGCTGACAACCCCACTCAGCTGGAACAGGCCAAGGCGCTGTGCGCCGACTGCCCGATCCGACTCCAGTGCCTCAACGAGGCGCTGGAACGTGAAGAGCCGTGGGGTGTTTGGGGTGGGGAGATCCTCGAGCGCGGCGCCGTCATCGCACGCAAGCGTCCGCGCGGTCGTCCGCGCAAGGACGTCGTCGCGGCATGACCCCGCGGCCCAACATCGGGGGGCACCAACCGCGAGCGGCCGTGTTTGTACACCGACACACCGTGTTTGGCGTGCATTACGCGGCCGCTCGCCGGCGCCGAGCGGCCGCGTAATCGCCGTTGACTAAGGCGTGAAGCCCGGAACTAGTTCCGTGGCAATGGCTTTCACGGGGACGTGGGCGTCCAGCTGACAGCAGATCGCCACGGTCGACGCGATCACGCGCAGCGGGATGACCAGATTCCGCGGCATGTCGAGCTGACGGGCCATCTTGATCTGGTTCACGCCGTTGTCCAACTGGCCCGCAGCCATTTTCATGATCCAGCGCCGCGTGTAGTGGAAGACATCGGTCTGGATCGGCTCGACGTACTGCCGCAGCATGTTGTCGACCTCGAAGATCGGGACCTCTTCGCCCGGCTGGATGAACCCGGCTTCCTCCATCACCGGCAGCAGTTTGTCGTAGTTCTTGTCCCGCGCCAGGCTGATCATCTCGCCGATCGCGGTCGGCAGCCCACCGGGCAGTGGCGCCACCGCGCCGAAGTCGATGACGCCCATGCGACCGTCGGGCAGCAGCATGAAGTTCCCGGGGTGGGTGTCCCCGTGCATGATCTCCAGGCGCGCCGGCGCGTCGAATGTCAGCTCCGACAGCCGGGTACCCATCAGGTCGCGCTGCTCGACGGTGCCCTCCCGGATGATGACCGACATCGGGATGCCGTCCATCCATTCGGCGATGACGACCTTCGGCGCGCTGGCCACGATCGCCGGCACCTTGAAGTGCGGGTGCCCGGCGTAGGCCTTGGCGAACGCCCGCTGGTTGTCGGCCTCCAGCCGGTAGTCCAGTTCCATCTCGGTGCGGTCGATCAGCTCGTCGACGACGCCCTGGACATCGGCGCCGGGCGCCAGCTGCTTGAAGACGCCGACCAGACGCTGGATGGTCTTCAGGTCAGCACGCAGCGCCTCGTCGGCGCCGGGGTACTGGATTTTGACCGCGACCTCGCGGCCGTCGGACCAGACGGCCTTGTGTACCTGGCCGATGCTGGCCGACGCGACCGGGGTGTCGTCGAACGACTGGAAGCGGTCGCGCCACTTGGTGCCCAGCTGCGCGTCGAGCACGCGGTGTACCTTGGCGGCCGGCAGGGGCGGGGCTTCACGCTGCAGCTTGGTCAGCGCCTCGCGGTACGGCTTGCCGTACTGCTCGGGAATCGCCGCCTCCATCACCGACAGGGCCTGGCCGACCTTCATCGCACCGCCCTTGAGTTCACCCAGCACGGTGAACAGCTGGTTGGCCGCCTTGTCCATCAGCTCGGCGGTCACCTCGTCCTTGGACCTGCCCGCCAGACGCTTGCCCAACCCCAGCGCCGCCCGTCCCGCCATGCCGCCGGCCAGACCGGCGAGCTTCGCGTTGCGTGCCACACTGCCCCGTTTGATATCAGCCACATTCACATCATCCATGACGTTGCTGAGTGCACGGCAGCGACATGGCAACGCGTGTTGTCACGACAGTCGATCGCACCAGTCACACAGCGGATGACGCGACCACCGGCGCACCACCGTGGTCCGCGAGCCGATGTCGAATTCGAGGGTGGCATCGAGCGTCGGCGGTGGTTCTGCGCGGGCCCCGCCGCCGCGGATCGCGTCGATCACCCGGTCCACCTGGTTGAGCGCCACCGCCGCGGTGGCCAGTACCGTCGCCCGGTCGGCGCTGCCGACGGTGCCCTCCAATTGGGCGGCCAGCACCGGCCACGACGCGTCGCGGTCGCTGCGGTGGAGGTCGGCACAGTTCAGGCAGCTCGTCGCCCCGGGCAGAACGAGGGGACCGATCAGCCCGGTGCCGTCCCGGATCCGCACCGGCAGATGCGGGACCCCGGCACGGTGCAGGTCGCGCACCAGACGGCGGTCGGCGACCAGGAAATCGGACAGCACCACCAGATCGGCGGCGTCCCGCGTGACGGCCACGTGGCCGAATCGGCTGGTGCGCACCCGGGTTCCGGAACAATTCAAGGCGCCGGCCAACAGGTCCGAGAGGGGACCGCTGCCGTGAATGCGTACCGACACCGGTCGCCGGCCGGTATCCGGCGCCGTCTGCAACAGTCCCGCTGAGTTCAGAGCGTCGACCAAGCCGGTCCAGCCGTCGACGTCGGTCAGCCCGGCCGCCAGCGCGAGCGCCTGGCTGCTCTCGGCGTCGACGCCGCTCTGCATGCCGCGCAGCAAGTCCGCCAGGTCACCGACCGTCAACCCGTCCGGTGGCCGAATGCCGATGGCGCGCCGCGGGTCCCAGCCGAGCTGCACCGTCCCGTCGGGCCGCTGCAACACCGGCATGGCCGGGTTCAAGGTCTGACGGGACGTGATCATGGCCCAACTGTGCCAACAGCACGCCGATTCGGCGAATCAGTTATCCACAGGCACTCAGCCCTCGGCTGGGTCGTCTCCAGCGTCCTCGTCGGCGGACCGCTTGAGGTCCTTCTCCAGATCGGCCAGCGCCTGGTCGAGATCCGAGGTGTCGCCGCCGAGCGCCTGGTCGATGAAGGCCGCGGGCTCGTCGAGATCGGCGGCGCTGGGCAGCAGATCGGGGTGTTGCCAGACGGCGTCGCGCTTGTCGGCGCCGACGGCGTCGGTCAGCTTCTCCCACAGCGTGGCGGCCTCGCGCATCTTGCGCGGCCGCAGTTCCAGGCCCACGAGGGTCGCGAAGGTCTGCTCGGCGGGCCCGCCGGTGGCGCGACGACGCCGCAGCGTCTCGCTCAGCGCCGACGTGCCGGGCAGCCGCTCACCGAGTGCGGCGGTGACGACGGTCTGCACCCAGCCCTCGATGAGCGCCAGCAGCGTCTCCAGTCGTTCCAGCGCCGCGGCCTGCTCGGGGGTGGCCTTCGGTTCGAACATGCCCTGGCTCAGCAGCTTCTCCATGGCGCCCGGGTCGCCCATCAGCGACGCCGGGTCCAGGCCGGAGGCCATCTCCTCGAAGCCGCTCATATCGATCTTCATGCCCTTGGCAAAGGCTTCGACGGCGCTGAGCAGCTGGCTGGCCAGCCACGGCACGTGACTGAACAGCCGGTGGTGGGCAGCCTCGCGCGCCGCGAGGAATGTCAGCACCTCGCTGCGCGGCTGCTCGAGACCTTCGCCGAACGCCTCGACGGCCTCGGGCATCAGCGCGGCGACGCCCGACGGCCCCAGCGGCAGGCCGATGTCGGTGGACGTCAGCACCTCCTTGGACAGCGTCCCCAGCGCCTGGCCCAGCTGCGAGCCGAAGGCCATGCCACCCATCTGCGACATCATCGCCAGCAGCGGTCCGGCCATCGCCTTGGCCTCTTCGGGCAACGCCGACACCCAGACCGTCGACAGCTGCTCGGCGACCGGGTCGCACAGCCGCTTCCAGGTGTTGAGGGTGTTGTCGAGCCAGTCGCTCGGCGTCCACGCCACGGCGCGGGTGGTGCCGGCCGGCAGGGCGGTGACGCCGTCGAGCCAGGTCTCCGCCAGATGCACGGCGTCGGAGATGGCCGTCGCGGTCTGCTCGGGCACCGGCTTGACGAAGCCGATGGAGTTCGACGCCAGCTTGCGGGCCAGGTCGTAGTTGACCGGGCCGGACTGGGGATTGTTCATCGACGCGCCCGCGCCGCTGAACATCGCGCCGAGCTGCGTGAAGATCTGCCCGAGGTCGGGCATGCCGGCGCCGCCGGGACCGCCGAACGCGTTGCCGAACCCGAACGGGTCCGAGGAGCCACCGGAAGAGCCTGGTCCAGGTTCTTTCTTGGACTTGTCGCGGTCGGGGTCTTCGCCGCTGGAGAAGCCGAAAGGCAGGTCAGCCATACCGTCAACGGTACTGCCCGCATCGCCGGCGGGTGGCTTCGCGGGTCATGCTGTCAGCGAACCGAGCCACGAGCTTTACTGTTGGCGGCGTGAACAGGCGGATTTCTACGCTCGTGGTCGCTCTGGTGCCGATCATCGTGTTCGTCGTACTGGTGTCGGTGGTGACCGTGCCCTTCGTCTCGCTGGGTCCCGGCCCGACGTTCGACACGCTCGGTGAGGTCGACGGCAAGAAGGTCGTCGACATCAAGGGCGACGTCAAGGTGCACCCGACCTCCGGACACCTGAACATGACGACGGTGTCGCAGAGCGACGGGCTGACGCTGGGCCAGGCGCTGGCGCTGTGGATGTCGGGCCGCGAGCAGCTGGTGCCGCGCGACCTGGTGTACCCGCCGGACAAGTCCAAGGAGCAGGTCGACAAGGCCAACAACGCCGACTTCAAGAACTCCGAGGAAGACGCCGAGTACGCGGCGTTGAGTTACCTGAAGTACCCGAAGGCGGTGACGGTCCAGGCCGTCGCCGATCCCGGGCCCTCGGCCGGTCAATTGCGCCCCGGCGATGCCATCGATGCGGTCAACGGCATTCCGGTGGCCACCGTCGAAGAGTTCACCGGACTGCTGAAGAAGACCAAGCCCGGCGACCACGTCGTGCTCGACTACCGGCGCAAGAACGCCGGGATCGGCGTCACGACCATCACGTTGGGCACCAACAAGGACCGTGACTACGGCTACCTCGGTACGACGGTGCTCAACGCGCCGTGGGCGCCGTTCGTCATCGACTTCAACCTCGCCAACATCGGTGGCCCGTCGGCCGGTCTGATGTTCAGCCTGGCCGTGGTGGACAAGCTGACCGACGGAAACCTGAACGGCGGCAAGTTCGTTGCGGGTACCGGCACCATCGGCGACGACGGCAAAGTGGGCCCGATCGGCGGCATCACGCACAAGATGCTGGCCGCCCGCGAGGCCGGCGCGACGGTGTTCATGGTGCCCGCCGAGAACTGCGCCGAAGCGGTCTCGGCCCACCTGGACGGACTCGGGCTGATCAAGGTCGAGAACCTCAGTGGTGCCGTCGACGCGCTGCACGCCGTGTCCGCTGGTGGCGAACCTCCCCGCTGCTGAACTCGCGATCACCCCTGGTTGCGTAGAGTCGTAGGACAAGCTGGCCTTTTCAGATTTCATACAGACTTTTCAACAGACTGGAGCTGACGAGTGGGGATGCGGCCTGCGGCGAGGATGCCGAAGCTGACGCGACGAAGCCGAATCCTGGTCGGGATCGCGCTGCTGATCGTCGGTTTGTTGATGGTCGGCCCGCGACTGGTCGACGCCTACGTGGACTGGCTGTGGTTCGGTGAGGTCGGCTTCCGTTCGGTGTTCAGCACCGTCCTGGTGACGCGCCTGGTGGTCTTCCTGGTGGCCGGCGTCTTCATCGGCGCCGTGGCGTTCGGTGGAATGGCACTGGCGTACCGGTCCCGGCCGGTGTTCGTGCCGGCGTCCGGACCCAATGACCCGGTGGCCCGCTACCGCGCCACCGTCCTGTCGCGTCTGCGGTTGTTCGCCATCGGTGTCCCGGCGTTCATCGGGCTGCTGGGCGGCTTCGTGGCGCAGACCTACTGGGTGCGGGTGCAGCTGTTCCTGCACGGCGGCTCGTTCGGCATCACGGATCCCGAATTCGGCAAGGATCTGGGCTTCTACGCGTTCGACCTGCCGTTCTACCGGCTGGTGCTCGGCTACCTGTTCGTCGGCGTCTTCCTGATGCTGGTCGGGAACCTGTTGGGCCACTACGTGTTCGGCGGCATCCGCCTGTCGGGCCGTCAGGGCGCGCTCAGCCGTGCGGCGCGCATGCAGCTGGTGTCGCTGGTGGGAATCCTGGTGCTGCTCAAGGCCGTTGCCTACTGGTTCGACCGGTACGAGCTGCTCAGCCACACCCGGGCCGGCAAGCCGTTCACCGGCGCCGGCTACACGGACATCAACGCGGTGCTGCCGGCGAAGCTGATCCTGCTGGCGATCGCGGTGATCTGCGCGGTGGCCGTGTTCTCGGCGCTGGTGCTGCGGGACTTGCGGATTCCGGCGATCGGCTTGGTCCTGCTGCTGCTGAGCTCGGTGATCGTCGGGGCCGGCTGGCCCATGCTGGTCGAGCAGTTCAGCGTCAAACCCAATGCGGCGCAGAAGGAACGCGACTACATCAGTCGCAGTATCACAGCGACGCGCGACGCGTACGGGTTGACCGGCGATTCGGTGACCTACCGTGACTACAGCGGCAACGCGCCCGCCACCGCCGAGCAGGTGGCGGCCGACCGGGCGACGACGTCGAACATCCGCCTGCTCGACCCGACCATCGTCGGGCCGGCCTTCACGCAGTTCCAGCAGGGCAAGAACTTCTACAGCTTCCCGGACCAGCTGTCCATCGACCGTTACAACGGGCCGGACGGCAAGCTGCGCGACTTCGTCGTCGCGGCACGGGAATTGAACCCGGACCGGCTGATCGACAACCAGCGCGACTGGATCAACAAGCACTCGGTCTACACCCACGGCAACGGCTTCATCGCCTCGCCCGCCAACACCGTGCGCGGTATCGCCAATGACCCCAACCAGAACGGCGGCTACCCGGAGTTCCTGGCCAGCGTGGTCGGCGCCAATGGCGCGGCCGTGTCGCCCGGTCCGGCACCGCTGGATCAGCCGCGCATCTACTTCGGTCCGGTGATCGCCAGCGCGCCATCGGATTACGCCATCGTCGGCAAGAACGGCGCCGACCGCGAGTACGACTACGAGACCAACACCGAGACGAAGAACTACACCTACGGCGGTACCGGTGGTGTGGACATCGGCAACTGGCTGGCCCGGTCGGTCTTCGCCGCCAAGTTCGCCGAGCGGAACTTCTTGTTCTCCAGCGTCATCGGGCCGAACAGCAAGATTCTGTTCAACCGTGACCCGGCCCACCGGGTCGAGGCAGTGGCGCCGTGGCTGACCACCGACTCGACGGTCTACCCGGCGATCGTCAACAAGCGCATGGTGTGGATCGTCGACGGCTACACCACCCTGGACAACTACCCGTACTCGGAGCTGACGTCGCTGTCGAGTGCGACCGCCGACTCGAATGAGGTTGCGGTCAACCGGATGTTGCCGGACAAGCAGGTCTCGTACATCCGCAACTCGGTGAAGGCCACCGTCGACGCCTACGACGGCACCGTCACGCTGTACGAGCAGGACGAGCACGACCCGGTGCTGCAGGCGTGGATGAAGGTGTTCCCGGACACCGTGAAGCCGAAGTCGGCCATCAGCAAGGAACTCGCCGAGCACCTGCGCTACCCGGAGGACCTGTTCAAGGTCCAGCGCATGCTGCTGGCCAAGTACCACGTCAACGATCCGGTGACGTTCTTCTCGACATCGGACTTCTGGGACGTGCCGCTCGATCCCAACCCGACGGCCAGCAGCTTCCAGCCGCCGTACTACATCGTCGCGAAAGACCTTGCCACGGGTGGTGATTCGTCGTCGTTCCAGCTGACCACGGCGATGAACCGGTTTCGGCGGGACTTCCTGGCCGCGTACATCAGCGCCAGCTCCGATCCGGCAACGTACGGCAAGATCACCGTGCTGACCATCCCGGGTCAGGTCAACGGTCCCAAGCTGGCGTTCAACGCGATCAGCACCGACACCGCGGTCAGCCAGGATCTCGGCGTCATCGGCCGGGACAACCAGAACCGGATCCGGTGGGGCAATCTCTTGACGCTGCCGGTCGGGCAGGGCGGGTTGCTCTATGTCGCACCGGTTTACGCCTCGCCGGGCGCCAGTGACGCGGCCTCGTCGTACCCGCGACTGATCCGCGTGGCGATGATGTACAACGACAAGGTCGGCTACGGCCCGACGGTCCGTGACGCCCTCAACGGCATCTTCGGGCCCGGCGCCGGTGCCACCGCGACCGGTCCGGCTCCGACCGATGTGCCGGCCGGCACGCCGCCTCCGGCGGCCGTTCCGGGGGCCGTCCAGCCGCCTGCCGCGGGACCGCAGCCCCCGCCGGTCGCGGTGCAGTCACCTGGCGTGCCGCTGACGCTGTCGCCCGCGAAAGCGGCTGCCCTGCAAGACGTCAACGCGGCCCTCGACGGCATGCGTGCGGCCCAGCAGAGCGGCAATTTCGCCCAGTACGGCGCCGCGCTGCAGAAGCTCGACGACGCCATGGCGAGGTACCGCGACGCCAAGTAGTCCGCATGAGTCAGAAACTGCCCAACTCCTTCGGGAGTTGGGCAGTTCTGCATCTGGCGCAGGTTCACCAGGTGGTCCCAAAAACCCTGTCTGACCATACGATTTGGTTCATTCGGCAGCGTTGGGTAACGTTGTATTCACCGACGCGGGGTGGAGCAGCTCGGTAGCTCGCTGGGCTCATAACCCAGAGGTCGCAGGTTCGAATCCTGTCCCCGCTACTAGCGAGAAGGCCCCCGGAGAACTCTCCGGGGGCCTTCTTCATGTCCAGGTGGATCGGGGCGTCGAGCAGGAATGTGGGGTCGTCGGAATAGCGCAACGGGAGCCCTGGTTTTGCATTCCGTGGACTCAGTCGCAGGAGATGCAGCCTGGTTCGGCCCCAACGCCCCCGGGTATGCCTGGAAGTCAGTGGCAGACGTCGACCCGGTCGAAATCTTCCCGGGCATCACAGCCCGGCTGCTGTGGCGGGGCGAAGATGGCGCCAAGGCGGCGGTGACGACCATCGCCCCCGGCGCGGTATGGGGTGACGAAGACCATCACAGTCCAGGGCCAGAGGAAGTGTACGTCGTCTCCGGCGTGTTCAACGACGGCGTAAACGACTATCCCGCAGGGACTTTCCTGCACGCACCGGCGGGATCATGGCACATTCCGCAGTCGGCGTCGGGCTGTGTGTTGTTTCTCTTCTACCCGCAGGGTTAGCCGCGCCCGCAAAGCCGGCAGCTGGGCAATCCCCGAAAGTCACTGCGCCGCACGGCCACAGCATCAGCCGGCGAGCTCGATCGTCCCGCCTGGGATCGCGTCGATCAACATCCGGGTGTAGTCCGACGTCGGGTTCTCGTACACCTGGTCGGTGGGCCCGGAATCCACCACCTCGCCGCGTGACATCACGATCACGTTGTGGGCGATCTCCTTCACCACTGCCAGATCGTGGGTGATGAACAGGTAGCTCAGGCCGAGCTCGTTCTGCAGATCGCGCAGGAGCGTCAGGATCTGTGCCTGCACAAGCACGTCCAACGCCGACACCGCCTCGTCGCACACCACCACCTCGGGGTTGAGCGCGAGGGCACGGGCGATCGCGACGCGCTGCCGCTGCCCGCCGGACAGCTCGTTGGGGAAGCGCTGCATGACCGACTGCGGCAGTGCGACCAGGTCCAGCAGCTCCTTCACGCGAGCGGTGCGGGAGGACTTGTCTCCGATGCCGTGGATGTTCAGCGGCTCGGCGATCGCCCGGTAGATGGAGTACATCGGATCCAGTGACCCGTACGGGTTCTGGAACACCGGCTGTACCCGGCGGCGGAACTCCTTCGCGTCGGCGCCCCGCAGCGATGTGACGTCCTTACCGTCGAAATGCACTGTGCCCGAGGTCGCCTCCAACAGTCCCAGCACCATGCGCGCCACCGTCGACTTTCCCGAGCCGGACTCGCCGACCACCGCGGTGGTCGTCCCGCGTCGCAGCGTGAAACTGACATCGTTCACGGCACGAAAGGTCGAGCCGCCGCGGAACGGGACGGCACCGCGGATCGGGAAGTCTTTGATCAAGTTGGTCGCGACCAGCACGTCCTGAGGGCCCGACGACGCGTGCTGGGTGGTCCCGACCTTGAGCGGCAGCGCCTGGTCGCCCACGAGCTCGCCGTCGGTGCGCCGCGCGGCCAAGGAGGGCGCCGCGCGCACCAGCCGCTTGGTGTACTCGTGGTGGGGGTCCTGCAGGATCTGCAGGGCGGGTCCCGACTCGACCACCCGGCCCTTGTACATGACGACAAGGTGGCTGGCGCGTTCCGCGGCCAGGCCGAGATCGTGCGTGATGAGTAGGACCGCGGTGCCGAGCTCGGTGGTCAACTCCTCGAGATGGTCCAGAATCTGCCGTTGCACCGTCACGTCCAGGGCCGAGGTCGGCTCATCGGCGATCAGCAGCTTCGGCCGGCAGGCGAGCCCGATCGCGATCAGCGCCCGCTGGCGCATGCCGCCCGAGTACTCATGCGGGAACTGATTGACCCGTTTGTCGGCGTCGCGCATGCCGGCCTCGCTGAGCAGCGCGATGGCGCGTTTGCGCGCGTCACCCCGCTTCGCCGCGCCATTGGCCTGCAAGGTTTCGCGGATCTGAAATCCGACGCGCCACACCGGGTTCAGGTTCGTGTTGGGGTCCTGCGGGACCAGACCCACGCCGCTGCCCCGGATCTTCTCGAAGTCGCGGCGCGACGCGGTGGCCAGGTCCTGGCCGTCGAACAGGATCTGACCGCCGGTCACCTTGCCGGTCCCCGGCAACAGTCCGAGCACCGCGGCGGCCGTGGTCGATTTACCCGACCCGGACTCGCCGACGATGGCCACCGTCTGCCCTGGATAGACGGTCAGGCTCACGCCTCGCACCGCCGGCACCGACTTGCCCTGCGCGCGGAAGTCGACCTGCAGGTCGCGGATGTCGAGCAGCGGCGCGGCGCCCTCGTTCGGTGTCTGGGTC
Organism: Mycobacterium sp. SMC-18; assembly: GCF_045310895.1. Classification (NCBI taxonomy): domain Bacteria; kingdom Bacillati; phylum Actinomycetota; class Actinomycetes; order Mycobacteriales; family Mycobacteriaceae; genus Mycobacterium; species Mycobacterium sp. SMC-18. The sequence goes on along the minus strand of NZ_JBJIAL010000003.1, from coordinate 201,044 downwards.
ATCAGCGGGTCCTCGCCTTCGGGTCCAGCGCGTCGCGCAGCACGTCACCGAGCATCATGAAGGTGAGCACAGTGATCGCCAGCGCCGCCGCCGGGTAGAACAGGATGGGCGTGCCCTCGCGGAGCAATTGCTGCCCGGCCGCGATGTCGATGCCCCACGACACTGCCGTGGACGGTAGTCCGATACCGAGATACGACAGCGTCGCCTCGGTGACGATGAAGATGCCCAGCGAGATGGTGCCGACGACGATCACCGGGCCCAGCGCGTTGGGTATGACGTGGGTGAACAGGGTGCGCACCCGGGACGCGCCCAGCGACCGCGACGCGGTGATGAACTCCTCGTTGCGGACCGCGATCGCGGCCGATCGGGCGATGCGCGCGATCTGCGGCCAGCTGAAGATCGCGAGCACGATCACCACGGTGAACACGGTGCGAGAACTGATCATCTGCATCGTGACCACCGCCGCGAGAATCAGCGGGATACCGAAGAAGACGTCCGACAGCCGCGCGATCACCGAGTCGATCCAGCCGCCGAAGAACCCGGCTACGGCGCCGAGCAGGCCGCCGATCAGGACCACGACGATCGTGGTCAGCACGCCCACCGCCACCGAGGCGCGGGCGCCGTAGATCGTCCGGGTGTAGATGTCGTAGCCCTGCCGGTCGGTCCCGAACCAGTGCGCGGAACTGGGCGGCAGCAGCGACTGCTCGAGCGAACCGTAATGCGGGTCCTGGCTGGTGAACAGTCCCGGGAAGAGCACGACGACCACGATCACGGCCAGCAACACCATCGACACGATGAACTCCGGCTTGGTGCGCAGCTCCAGCCATGCCGACTTCCAGAAGCCGGCGGGATCCACATCGGCGGCGACCGCGTCGATCGCGGCGACGCTGACCACGTCCGGGCCCGCGACGAAACGCTCCTGGCCGGGGTAGCGGGTGGGTTGCGTCTGGGGCTCAGGCATAGCGGATCCTCGGGTCGAGGGCGGCATAGAGCAGGTCGACCACCACGTTGGACGCCAGGTAGATGAGCACGAGCACGGTCACGAAGGACACGACGGTCGACGACTCGCCCCGGATCACCGCCTGATAGATGGTTCCGCCCACTCCCGGAATGTTGAAGATGCCTTCCGTCACGATCGCGCCGCCCATCAGCACACCGAGGTCGGCGCCGAGAAACGTCACCACCGGGATCAGCGAGTTGCGCAGGACGTGCACCAGGATCACCCGCGGGCGGGACAGCCCCTTCGCCGTCGCGGTCCGCACGTAGTCCGCCGAGAGGTTCTGCGCGACCGACGAGCGGGTCAGCCGGACAACGTATGCGAACGACACCGCACCGAGCACGAATCCGGGCAGCAGCAGGTGATAGACGTCGAGATGGCCGCCAACGGTGACGGGCAAGAGCTGCCAGCGCACACCGAACAGGTACTGCGCCGCAAAGCCGATCACGAAGATCGGGACGGCGACGATCAGGAGCGTCACGATCAGGATCGTGGTGTCGAACCACTTGCCCTTGTTCAGACCCGCGAGCACGCCGAACGTCACACCGAACACCGCCTCGACGGCGAGCGCGATGAGCGCGAGATCGACGGTGACGGGGAAGGCCCGTTTCATCACGTCGAACACCGGCTGGCCCGAGAAGGAGGTGCCGAAGTCCAACCGGAACACCCCGCTGATGTAGTGCCAGTACTGCGAGTAGAACGGCTGGTCCAGGTGGTACTGCGCGCGCAGCGTCGCGATCAGCGCGGGCGACATGGGCTTACCGCCGCCCAGCGCGGAGATCGGGTCGGCGGGCAGTAGGAAGACGAGCGCATAGATCAGGAAGGTGGCGCCGAAGAACACGATCACCACCTGCCCGAGCCGGCTCAATCCGTATCTCAGCATCGGTTATCCCTTGGTGTTCTCGGCGTCGTCGCCCTTGGTGATCTGGGTGAAATCGGCCAGACCGTTCCAGGTCAGCTGGGCCGTCACACCTGGTCCGACGCCGCCGGCCGCGATGTAGTCCCAGAGCGGGATCACCGGGAGGTCGTGCAGCAGGATCGCCTGGGCCTGATTGACCAGCGCATACGACTGGTTCGGATCGAGCGCCCGTTCAGCCTCGATCAGCTTCGCGTCGAACGCCGGTGAACTGTAGACCGGATCATTGGAGCCGGCGCCGGTCACGAACTGCGGCTGCAGGAATTCGATCATCGACGGATAGTCGCCTTGCCACCCGCTGCGGAACGCGGTCCGGATGGTCCGCTTAGTGATTTCGTCCCGGACCTGCTTGAACGTCGGCTGCGGAGCGCCGTGCGCGTCGATGCCGAGCGCGTTCTTCAACTGGTTCGACAGCGCGTCCACCCACACCTGGTGATCGCCGTCGGAGTTGTACGCGACCGCGAACGATCCCGACCATGGCGCGATCGCGTCAGCCTGCGCCCACAGTTGCTTGGCTTTGACCGGATCGAACTTCAGCACGTCATTGCCCGGGATATTCGCGTCCCAGCCCGGTAGCGACCGGGCGGTGAAGTCTTCCGCCGCGCCGCGGGCGCCGCGGAAGATCGCCTTGATGATCTCGGGCCGGTTGATCGCCATCGAGATCGCCGCGCGTCGCAGGCGACCCTCCTCGCCGCTGAAATGCGGGAGGAAATAGGGGATTCCGAGCTGCAGGTTCTGGGCGGTCGGTTTGGTCAGCGCCCTTTTCCCGAGCACCTTCTTGTAGGTGCCCAATGCGCTCACCGGGACCGTGTCGAGCACGTCGAGGTTGCCGGACTCGAGGTCGGTGTACGCGGTGTCGAAGCTGCTGTAGAAGATGAAGCTCAGGCCACCGTTCTTCGGCTTGTCCGGACCCTGGTAATTCGGGTTGCGCACCACATCGAGCTTGACGTTGTGCAGCCAGGCGTCCGGGCCCTTCAGCATGTAGGGGCCGTTCCCGACGGGATGCTCGCCGAACTTGGCTGCGCCCTCGGCGAAGAACACATCGGGCAATGGCTTGAACGGCGTGAATCCGAGCCCCAGTTTGAAGTCGATGTTGGGGCTGGTGAGGCGCACCGTGAAGGTGTAGTCGTCCACCACCTTCAGGCCCGCCATCTCGGTCAGCGAGGAACCCTCGGCGGCGACGGCGTCGTACCCCTCGATCGGTGAGAAGAAGCTCTGTTGCAGTTGTCCGTTGACGGTCGCCGCACCGAAATTCCATGCGCGGACGTAGTTTTCGGCGCGCACCGGGGTGCCGTCGGTGAAGGTCCAGTCCCGTCTGAGGTGAACGGTGTAGTTCTGATTGTCGGTGGTGTCCACCGACTCCGCATTCGCCAGTACCGGCTTACCGTCAGCGGTGTAGCTGTACAGCCCCGTGAACAACGAATCGACGATGCGGCCACCCATGTTCTCGTTCGTGTTGGTGGGCACCAGACCGTTCTGTGGCTCACCGCCGTTGACGGTGATGATCGCGTCCGGGCCGGTGCCGTAGTTACCGCGCGCGCCTTCCAGGCTGCATCCCGACGCGGCCAGCACCACGCCCGTCACCGCCACAGACAATGACCTTGCCGCCCATTTCACTTCCGACCTCCGATCGAGTGGCTTCACATTTCCACAGGTCGATTCCGTCGGCCAGACGAGGAACATCAGGCGACGAGCGCATCGCGCTCTTTCGGCAGTTTCGGCGGCGATGACGTGCCACGATGGAAACAGGGCAAACGATCGAGCGGTGTACCGATGAACGGTAGCGACAAGGCGTTGGGGCGTGTGGTCGCGCTGCTCGCACTGCTGTTCGTCGTTTCCCTCGCCCTGCGCGGCCATCTGCCCGGCAGCGGTCACCCGCAGCCCGACAAGCGGCCAAGCGGCACCGCGAGCCAGGTGGGCATCGACACCCTGCTGGTCGTCTCGGTGCTCATCGTCGCGATCGCCTTGATCGCATCGCTCCGGCGTCCGAGGACGGCCGATGCGTCGGCGGCCTTCCAGTTGCCGGGGTCGTTCGACGGCAAGCTCACGTGGAAGCCCGTCCGCCGTCTGCTGCTGATCGGTGGCGCGGTGTTCCTCGCCTGGTTGGTGATCCTGCTCCTGCTGTCACATCTGCAGCTGCTGCAACTACCTGCTCTGCCCTTCGCGGAACCCCCGCAGAACAGAGCGCCGATCACCCCGGTGCCATCGCCGCCGCCGTCACCGGCACCGGTGCGGCCGCCCATGTCGCCGCCGCAACAGGAGCCCAGCGTCTTCGGCTACCTGCTCGCCGCCACCGTGATGATGTTGCTGCTGTGGGCTGTCGGCGGTGTCCTGGTCCGCAGAAGCCGGCGTGCTCCCGAACTGCAGCCGCCGGTCGTCGACGGCCCGGAACCGATGATCGGGGAGTCCACACCGGAAACCCTCACGCGGGCAGCGGAATTCGGCCTGGCCGAGATCGGCGACCGCAGCCGGGGGCCCCGCGAGTCGATCATCGCCTGCTACGCCGCAATGGAGCGGGCTCTGGCGGACGCTCCCGGCGCCGCGCCACAGGAATCGGACACGCCGTCTGAAGTACTCGCCCGGGCCGTCGAACACCATGCACTGCACGCGGGCAGCGCGACCGAGCTGGTCGCCTTGTTCGCCGAGGCGCGCTTCAGCCCGCACGTCATGACCGAGCACCACCGCGAGACCGCCGCCGGGGCGCTGCTCCGGGTACTCGACGAGTTGCGGAGCCTGACATGAAGAGGCTTGTGATCGTTGGGATTACGTTGGTGATCGGAGCGGAACTGCTCATGCTCGTCCTCGGAGATCGCCGAGCGGTCGGGTGGGTCTCCGCGGTTGTCGCAGTGTTCGTGCTGTGGGCTGTCCGGCGCCGGCTCGTCGACCGCGGACCGCGGTTCGTCGAACCGGCCGGGAACGATGCGGAAGAGTCGTTGCGGGACTGGATCGTTCGCACCGAAACGCTGATCCAGTGGTCGGAGACGACGCGCGGCGACTGGGATCAACACTTGCGGCCCACATTGGCACGGGAGTTCTTCATGGCGACCGGCCCACAGCAGGCCAGGGACCCGGTCGCGATGCAAGCCACCGGCCGGATGGTCTTCGGGGATCAGTTGTGGCAGTGGGTGGATCCGCACGACGTCCGTCGGTCCAGCCGCGACGAGCCCGGGCCGGGCCGGGCCACGCTCGACGAAATCCTGCACCGATTGGAGCGGCTATGACCATGCCGGCGGAGCTGACGACGGCCCATTCCGAGGCGGTGCTCGACGAGATCGAACGCGTTGTGGTGGGCAAGCGAGCCGCGTTGACCCTGATCTTGACCGCCGTGCTCGCGGGTGGCCATGTGCTCATCGAGGACCTCCCGGGACTGGGAAAGACGTTGATCGCCAAGTCTTTTGCGCGAGCGCTGGGCCTGGCCTTCACCCGTGTGCAGTTCACGCCGGACCTGCTGCCCGCTGATCTGCTCGGTTCGACCATCTACGACATGCAGTCCGGGCGGTTCGAGTTCCGGCGCGGGCCGATCTTCACCAACCTGCTGCTGGGCGACGAGATCAACCGGACGCCGCCCAAGACGCAGGCCGCACTGCTGGAGGCCATGGCGGAAAGCCAGGTGAGCATCGACGGCGAAACCCACCGGTTGCCGGCACCGTTCATCGTCCTTGCCACGGACAACCCCATCGAGTACGAGGGCACCTATCCACTGCCGGAGGCACAGCTCGACAGGTTCGCGGTCCGAGTCGAACTGAAGTACCTGTCGGGTACCGACGAAACGGTGATGCTGCGCCGCCGCCTCGAACGTGGTTCCGCCGAGCCGATGGTGAAACAGATTGTCGATGCCCATGATCTGCTCGCCATGCGCGAGTCGGTCGAGCAGGTGACGGTGCACGACGACGTCCTGCACTACGTGGTGTCACTGGCGGCGGCCAGTCGCAGTCACCCGCAGGTGGTCGTCGGAGCCAGCCCCCGGGCCGAGCTCGATCTCGTGCAACTGGCCCGTGCGCGTGCGCTGTTGTTCGGCCGGGACTACGTGATCCCTGAGGACGTCAAAGCACTTGCCATTCCGGTGATTTCGCACCGGATCAGCCTCAAGCCGGAGATGTGGGTCCGCAGTGTCCACGGCAGCGACATCGTGGCACAGCTACTGCAACGCCTGCCCGTGCCGCGGACCCGTGGTGGGCCGTCGTGACGCATATGACCGAGCCCCGTGAAGTCGAATTACGCTGGCGTGCCTCATCGCTCACGAAGGCCATCGCCACCTGTGCCGGCGTGGCCCTCGCCGCCGCCGTGCTGGGTCCGCGGTGGCAGCTCGTCGCCTTCGCGGCGCCGCTGCTCGGTGTGTTGTGCTCGATCAGTTGGCAGCGCCCGTCTGCCAAGGTGTACGTGCAGGGGCGGCCGGGGCTGACCCGCTGTTTCGAGGACGACGAGACGCGGCTGACGGTGTGGGTGACGACGGACGCGCCGACCATCGCGGCCGAGGTGACGGTGTCGGTCGAATCAGGCATGGACATCGAGGTTCTCGAGGGCAGTGCCGCACCGCTGCAGACCGTCGCGGTGCGGGCCGAGCGCTGGGGACGCTATCCGATCCGGGCCGTCGTCGACGCGGTGGCGGGCGGGGGACTGCTGGCCGGGACGGGCACTGTCGAAACCGCCGAAGTCTTCGTCTTTCCCGTTGCCCCGCCCCAATCGACACCCATACCGCGTATCGAACTACCTGACAGGCTCGGCACGCATCTCACCCGGCACGTCGGACCGGGCGTCGAGTATGCGGACGTCCGTGCCTATCTTCCCGGCGACCAGTTGCGCACCATCAACTGGCCGGTGAGCGCCCGCCGGGGCCGGCTTCATGGCACCGAACGGTTGACCCACCGCGCCGCGGACGTGGTCGTGCTCATCGACACGAGCATGCAGCCTCTCGGCCCGGCCTCTGCCGCGATGGAGCGGGTCGTGCTCGGCGCCGCGCAGGTGGTGCAGAGCGCGCTGCGGAATGGTGACCGCGCCGGCATCGTCGCGCTCGGTAGCGCGCGGCCGCGGTGGATCGGCGCCGACATCGGTCAGAGGCAGTTCTACCGCGTGCTCGACGCCGCGATGGCCGTCGGGCGGGAATACGAAACCACGACAGGCACATTGGCGCCGCGCGCGGCCGTCCCGCCGGGCGCGATCGTGTTCGCCTTCTCGACGTTGCTCGACACCGCATTCGCGTTGGCACTCACCGAGTTGCGGAACCGCCGGCACACCGTGGTGGCGGTCGACGTACTGGAAGGGCCTCCGTTCGACGGCGAGCGGGATCCGACGCTGGCCCGCATGTGGGCGCTGCAGCGCCACGCGATGTACCGCGACATGGGGATCGTCGGCGTCGACGTCGTGCCGTGGCCGTCGACTGTCACTCTGGATCAGGCGCTGCGGTTGATGCCGGCACGCCGGCGGGCCGCGAGGCGGTGACGCGATGACGGCCGACGCGGCAACCCGGTTGGGTCAGCCTGGTGCCCAGGCACTTTCGGCTGGCTTCGGCGTCCTCATGGTCGCGGTGGCCGGTGTGGGGGCCCACGGCACGGCCGTGATTGTTGCCGCGTCGGCACTGGCGGCAGTGGTGGCCGGGCTGGCGTTCCGGGCTGCGGCGACGGGGGCGGTGCTGCTCACGGTGGTGGTGCTGGCTCTGTCCGACTCGCAGGCACTGGTCGCGGCGCTGTCGGGACTGTCCGCGGCCGCGTACCTGCTGATGCGGCATGCGGCGGGCGCCGGGGTGGTCACCCTGACCAGGCCGACATTGCTTGCCATGCTTGGGTTCACGCTCGTCGGTGTGGTCGCCGGCGCGGTGGATCTGGGCCTACCGTGGCTGCCGCTGCTGGCGCCGCCGGCGGTGGTCGTGCTCTATTGGCTGGCGTTGGCACCGCACACCGAGTCGAACCGCTAGAGGAGTTCCGATCAGCGGAATTTCCCGAAACCAAAGTTCCGGTGACCGAAACCCGTAGTGCGCCCGAATGATCCGCCGAGCATTCTCCTGGTCGAGAGCCGTTTCCGACAGGCTCATGAAGGAGGATCACGGTGACAGCGGTTGTGAGCGGCGAGTTCGTGGATTTCGGTGCTGAGGAACTGTCCGACCTGCACGGTGTATTGCGCGACCTACGGGCCCGCGCGCCGTACGCCGAGGCGCGTTTCCACGGCATGCCCGCGCTGATCATTCTCAGCGACGAGTTGGTCACCGACCTGTTCAAGGACGAGGAGACGTTCCCGGCCGCGGCGATGTACGGCATGACGACCGCCCCCGCCATGGGCAAGACGCTGCAATGCATGGCCGGTCAAGAGCACCGCACCAACCGCGCCCTCGTCTCGCCGGCATTCCGTCGAGCACTCATCAAGACGTACAGTGCCGAACTGCTCGAACCGATCGCGCAGGACCTCGTCGACCAGTTCGCCGCCAGGGGCCGGGCCGACCTGGTCACGGAATTCACCCAGCAGTACCCGTTCCGGATCACCAACGAGCTGTTGGGTCTCCCGGTGGACGACTATGCCCTGTTCGCCAAGTGGGCCCACGACTTGTTCTTCTACCCGACGGATCCCGACGCCGCGATGCGAGCCCGGGAGTCGTTCACGGACTACCTCCGGCCGCTGGTCGAGGACAAACGGCAGAACCCGTCCGACGATCTGTTGTCCAAGCTCGTCACCACCGAGGTCGACGGCGTCCGGCTGACCGACGAGGAGATCTATTCGTTCGTCCGGCTCCTGTTTCCGGCGGGGGTGGACACGACCTACCTGAGTCTCGGAAATACGTTGTGGGCGTTGCTCACTCACCAAGACCAGCTCGATCGGGTCAGGAGAGATCCGGACGAGGCCCGGTGGGCGGTGCAGGAAGGATTGCGCTGGGAACCCGGGCCGTCGATCATTCCGCGCTTCGCGGCCACTGACGTGACCTGGCACGGCATCGACATTCCCGCGGGCACGTGGCTGCTGTTGGCCATCGCGGCAGCCAACCGGGACCCCGCCGTGTACACAAACCCCGACGTCTTCGACACCAGCCGGCATGCGACCGCACAGCTGAGCTTCGGCACCGGGCCGCACGTGTGCCTCGGCCAGGCGCTGGCCACCACGCAGATGGAGATCGCGGTGAAGGTGCTGCTGAACCGACTGCCCGGCCTACGGCTCGCCGATCCGTCCAGTGTCCGGATCGCCGGACGACTCGGAACCGAGTTGCGCGGCCCCGACCACCTGCAGGTCGTCTTCGATCCGCAGTGATCTCCGTCAGGTGCCGGTGAGTTCGGTCAAAGTAGCTGCGGTCGAGCGTATTTCACGGACGTATTCGTCACGCTCGGCGCGGCTCACCTGTGATCTCAGGCAGCCGATCTGCAATTCGTAGACGGCATTGCCGCCTCGATCGAACACCGGAGCGGACAGGTAACTGATCGACAGTGCGGCATCGGCAGCCAGTTCCTCGGTGGTGTAGGGCCGGGCGCTCAATCTGCTCAGGAACTGGAACAACCGCTGCCTGAGGGCGCCGCTGCGGGGGTGCTCGGCCAGCAATCCGACGACCTCGCCCACGACCTCGAGGATCTCGAGTGCGGCACCGTCGGCGCCGAACACGGCCACTCCGCTACGGCGGACCTGGCGTAGCAACGCCTGCAGTACCGGACGGTGGGCCGCCGGCGCCGTATCTATCCAGTCGTGTTGTGACTGCTTGTTGCGATAGGCCATGACCGACACACCCAACGGCGCGGTCATCGGCAGGCGCGCCCCGGTGTCGACGCCGGCGGGCACCTGGCCCGGCCCGGCGGCGACACCGACCATGGTCATTTCGGTCTGGTCGACGAGCGCCAAGGAGACGGCGCACCCGACCCGGTCGGCGAGCTCGGCCAGCACATGGGAGAAGGCCTCCGAGGGGGTCAGCTGCGACTGCACCGCACCGGCGAGCCGCAGCAGACCGGGGCCCAGCCGGTAGCGGCGGTCGGGCTGCCGCGACACCCAGCCCGCCTTCGAAAGTGCCGCCAGAATCGACGTCACCGTCGACCGGCTCAGTTCGAGGCGAGATGCCATGGCGGCCACCGATACCGGCTCCGCTTCGGTGGCGATGAACTCCAATACCGCCACGACGCGGTCGGTCGGTGGTGAATCGACGCGTGCAGGCGCGTCCGCGGCCGTCACACGTGGTCCTGGACGGAGCCAGCTGGCGAGAAATGGCGCATATTCGTCACTTTATCAATTTCTCTGGCGATATGCCGTCGTCTGCTTCAGGCTGACATCACTTGACATCAGGACACCGCAAAAATCAGGAGCAACAAGCATGAGCGTCGAGGTCGAAAGCTGCCCGCCCAGTGCAGTTCTCGAGCGGGCATCCCTGGTGCTCGGCACATTTGACGGGCCTGGCCGGCAGACCTTCACCCAGATCGTCCGGCGCACGGGCCTACCCAGAACGTCGGTCCACCGCATCCTCGAGCATCTGGTCGAGCTCGGCTGGCTCCGGCGAAATGGACGCGATTACGAACTTGGATTTCGGCTGGCCGAATTGGGTTACCTTGCGATACATCAGGATCGGCTGCATCGCGCAGCCATGCCGTTTCTGTGGGACCTGCATCAGGCCACCGGTCACACCGTGAACCTGGCCATCCTCGATGGTCTCGATGTCGTGCATCTGGGCGCTGTCGGTGACCGGGCTGCGGTCACGGCTACGCCGGCGGCGGGCCGTCGCCATCCGGCGCAGTCCTCGGCCATGGGGCGGGCGATGCTCGCGCACGTACCGGCCGGCCGGCTGGCTGCGGTCGAGGCGGCGACATCGGGTGCGCTACGTGAGGAGCTGGCACTGGTGCGGGCTCGGGGCTTCGCGGAAGACCGAGACGAAACATTGACCGGGATAGCGTGTTTGGCCGCTCCGATCGGACGCGGAGCCGAGATCTGCGCCGCGGTATCGATTAGTGGAGCGGCCGGCCGGATGGCACCTGACCATCGGCTGGTGGCCCTGGTTCAGACGACTGCCGCACGCGTCTGGCGAGCGTATTCGGGCCGACCGGCCGGAGTGCGTCGACTGCGAGCCGTGCGTTGATCGTCCGGTGCGCGAATGTTGCTGGCGCAGTGGGTAGTTCCGCTCATCGGAACCGTAGCTGCGGTGGTGCGGCTCGGCGTGGTCGCATGTGATGGGCTGGTGGCCGACGAGAATGTCGCGACCCGCTTTCTCGATACATATCAACGGATTCCGCCCAACCGGAACCTCAATGGAGAGGAGTGCGATGAGTGCTGCAACGAGCATTGGTCGTGTCGGAGGACTAGCAGTTGCGCTCGGCGTCGGGACCGCGGTCCTCACCGGGCACGGGGTGGCCTGGGCCGACGACGGTTCCACGGGGTCGGGAAGCAAGACCGGCACCAGCTCGGCGTCGGATTCGGCGGCGCCGAAAGCCGCCACCTCCGGCGACAAGGCTTCGGCCGGTTCCAGCCGTAAAGCGCGTAAAGGCCTGAAGAACGGCTCAAAAACATCGGACACTGCGGGTTCGTCCACCGCCTCTGGTCAGACGGGCGGCACCTCCGCCACGCCGGCCGAGAGCGACACCGCCCCGGCAGCCGCTGATGACACGAAGACCGGAAGTGCTCCGCGGAGCAAGAACAAGTCACCCAAGCCACAGCCGAAGCCGAAAACTCCTGGCGCGCAACAGTCGATCTCATCGAACACTCCCGCATCGACGCCGGCGGCGGCCGGCTCGGTGCCCTCGACCTCAGCGACGGCCAAGAGTGGGTCACCGAGTGCCGTAGTTTCCGCGACCGCGGCAGCGCCCGAGGTCGTCGCCCCACGCGCCGCGAACCTCTCGACGCTGTCGGCGGCCGCGCCGACGGCCACCACCACCCGGCCGGTCGTATCCACGGCGGCCACCGCGCCGGCGCATTTCCTCACGGCCGCGGTGTCCGGCATCACGACGGCCGTCTCGAACCTGCTGGCACCGTTCGCCGGCCATTCGCCGACCGCACCCGCGCGGCCCGGCTCGCTGGAAGGGTTCCTGTCATTGGTCCGTCGCGAGCTGGACTCCTTGTTCCGCAGCAAGCCGCCGACCATCAGCTACGACTCGGCGCATACGCTGCAGATGAACGGTGCCATCCTCGGCCAGATCACCACGTCGGATCCCAACGGCGACAACGTGAAACTCCGCGTGTCGACGGGTCCGGCCGACGGGACCGTGACCTTGTTCGCGGATGGCTCGTTCAAGTACGTGCCGAATCCGGAGGCGTTGGTGCACGGCGGGACGGACAGCTTCACCGTGACCGCAAGCGATCTCAAAGGTGACCCGCTGGGTCTCAACGTGATGTCACCCGGACCGCACACCACCACCAAGGTGATCACCGTCAGCACGGTGGCGCAGACCAGCCCGCTGGCGACCGCGACCGAAATCAGCACCGAGCAAAGGGCACTCGCGCTCCTGAACTCCGGCGCGATGGATGGTGCGATCGCCGCCCTGAAGCAGAAGTGGATCAACACCCAAGCCGTGACGTTCTCCGATGTGCCTGGCGGCGTCGACGCCCAGAACATGGCGATGCTCGATGCGGCGGTGCGGCAGTACGCCATGTATTCGGCAATGGCCGCGATCAACATCGCGGACAACGCCGCGGGCAATCCGTCGTTCAACTGGATCGCCACGCCACCGCACACCATCGGTGGCGTGACCTCGCCGGGCAACCAGGTGCTCTACGACAACCCGGACACCTTGTACCGCATGGCGTTCATCAGCGATGGCAAGAGCTACGTCATCCACGGCAAGATCAACGGCCAGATGCCGCCCGACGTCAACATCACGGCGCAGATCGGTGCCACGGGCCAGTCATCGGCGATCATCACCGGCGACCAACTGCAGGTCAATCCTGACGGCACGTTCACCATCGTCGCGGGCCGCGACCCGGCACTGGCCGGCACCACCAACTACCTGTTCCTGGGCGACGGCCCCGCGGGGACCAATGCCGGCCAGATCTTCGTGCGCAACACCGTCACCGATTGGAACACCAACCAGGGCCTCAGCCTGACCATCGAGCAGACCTCCGGTACCAATACGACATTGCCGTCGGCGGCGATCACCAACATCGCCAACGGCGTCGTGATGCAGGCCGTCAACGTCACGTCGGACGCCTGGCTGCCGCTGGCGGGTCAGCATCCGGTCAACACGCTGCCGCAGCCGACCAACGCGGGCTCTCAGACGTTGTCCACGCAGAAACAGAGCATCGGGCACTTCAACCTGGCCGACAACGAGGCGCTCGTCATCACGCTGACGCCGGGCACCGCCAAGTATTTCAACGTGCCGGTGACCAACGCCTGGACCATCTCTCCGGATTACACGACGGGCGACCCGACGAGCCTCAACAACGCGCAGGCCATCGCCAACCCGGATGGGTCGTACACCCTCGTCGTTGCCAAAACCGATCCGGGCGTGGCGAACTGGGTGTCCACCGGCGGCCTGAACCAGGGCACGATCTTCGCGCGCTGGCAGGGCCTGGATCCGAATGCCACGGTCCAGCCGACGCTTTCGGCGCAGGTCGTCACGCTCGACCAGCTGAAGACCGTGCTGCCGAAGACCACGGTCTACGTCACCGAGGCGCAGCGCGCCCAGCAGATCGCTGAGCGGCAGAGCGGGTACACCCTCCGGACGGCGCCCTACGTGTCGATCGGTGGCACGACGGCAGTCTGAGGTCTGACGGCGGCGGTGACGTACATGGAACGTCACCGCCGCTTCAGGTTTCGGCGTCCGCGGGGCTAGGCGTCGACCAGCACGTCGGTCAGCCGCATCGCGATGGTCGCCCGCCGCGAGGCCAGCTGCCGCGCTGACCGCTGAATCTCCGCTGTCTGCTCGGTCCGGACGGCCTGGTAGCGCTGGAGTGCCGCGGCGACATCACCGTCCTGCGCATCGGACAGTTGACGTGCGAGTTCGGCACCGTCCTGGATGGCCTGATTGGCGCCCTGCCCGCCGAACGGCGTCATCGGATGCGCGGCATCACCGAGCAGCGCGACGCGCGCTGTGGTCCAGCGCGCGATGGGGTCCCGGTCGTAGACCGGGTGCATGTACACCGGCCCGGTGGCGCCGCGGATCAGCTGACCAACAACGGTCTCGAAATCATCGAATTGCCTTGCCAGTGCTGCCAAATCCGCACGCGCCGACCACAGGTGCAGTGGTGGTTCGTCGATACCGAGGGTCGCGTCGACCGCTACCTGCCGGCCCGCGCGCACCGGCATAGCGATGACGTGTTTGGCGTAGTCGGCCGAATGCCACGAGCGCAACCGGTCGTTCGGGCGGGTACCGAGACAGTCGACGGGGCTGACGGCGCGGAAGATCACCGAACCGCAGTAGTTGATCGAGTCATCGCTGAAAAGCCCACGCACAGTGGAACGCAGCCCGTCGGCCCCGATCACCAACTGCGTCCGGATGACGGCGTCGTCGGCGAACGTGAGCTCGACGTGATCGTCATGCTCGGCGAGACCGGTCAGCTGGTGGCGCAGCCGAACTCGGTCCCGGCCGAGATGCGCCACCATCAGGGCATGCAGATCGGCCCGGTGGACGGTGCGCGGCGACACCTCGGCGTCGGCGTATCCGAACCGGCCGTGTTCCGAACCGATTTCCGGGATTGCCGCGTAGTCGGCGACGGACTCGACGTGACCGGTCTGATCGTGTGTCTCGAAATAGCGCGTCGCAGAGGAGATCCGGTTGAACTGCTCGAGCATGCCCCATTCGCCGAACAGTCGTAGCGTCGGTGGTGAGATGCCGAGCGGGCCGCCGACCTCGCCGAGCTCACGGGTCTTGTCCACCACGATGGCGTGGTGGCCGCCCTGCTGTAGTGCGATCGCCGCGGCGAGTCCGCCGAGGCCGGCGCCCACGATGACGACGGGTGCGGTGGTGTGGTCTGACACGTTGGGTGCCTTTCGGTTTCAGAGATGAGTGAAGCGCGCCAGGCCCTCGGCGTCGAGCGCGAGTCGGGGCACGGTGTCCGGTCGGTGGCTGACGACGGTGCGCACGTTGCCGATCGGCAGCCACAGCCCGTCATGGATGATTCGGGACTGGATGTCGTGCACCAGCTTTCGGCGCTCGGCGGGCTCGGGGCAGTGCAGCTGAGCGTCGAGCAGGTCGTCGAGCCGATCGCGTTCCACGCGGCACATCGCGTTGCGTTGATCGAGCGCGAACTGGTACCGCAACGCATCGGGATCGGTTGCCGTGTAATAGAAGAACCGGAAATCGTAGTCGCCAGTCTGCTGCCGCGACCGGAGCTCGCCGAAGTCGACGTCGTGCAGCACCAGCTCGATGCGATGGTCCGCCCACTGGCCGGCAACCGCGGACAACAGTCCGGCGTCGACGGGGGAGAACGAGCTGTTGAACACGACCTCGAATCGCAACCCGTCGGCGGCGGCCGCATCGAGCAACCGGTGTGCCGCTGCCGGTTCGTGCCGCAACTGGTCTGAGCAATCCAGGTAGTGCAGCGCGGTCGGCGTGAGCACCGAGCCGGCGACGGTGTAGCCGCACGTCTGCAGGATCGGGCGCAGTCGCTCACGATCGATCAGCAGCGACAACGCACGCCGGATTCGGTGATCGGCGAGCGGACCGCGGGATGCGTTGGGGCACAAGCCGTAGCTGATGCCCGGGTTGTGGATATCGGCCGTCACGAAGCCGTCGGTGCTACCGGCGCGCACCGCGGCGGATCCGTCGTCGCGCGCGTCGAACACCAGACGATGCCTGCCATCGACGAGGCACCCCGACTCCGCCGGCACCCACGAGCCGGTGCCGAGGCGCATGTCACCGGTCGACGGCTTGCTGACCGCCAAGTTCACACCCGCCAGACTGTGCAGGAATGCGGCGTTGTGCCGCTCGAACCGGAACGTGACCGTCTCGCCGCGTGATTCGACGGCTGACAGTCCGGTGAGCGCGGCAACCGCCGCCGGCAGGGGAGTGGCGTCCGCAAGGTCGGTCATGATGTCGCGGAAGCTGTTTCGGACCAGCTCTGCGGTGAGCGGCCTGCCATCGGAGAAGTGCCGGCCGGGCGGGACCGTCACCTCCACGGTGAGCGGATCGGGGCGACGCCACGACGAAGCCAGCCACGGTCGCAGCTGGGCGGTGACCGGGTCGATGTCGACGAGGCTCTCGAACACCTGTCGCACATAGGTTTTCGAGATGCCGTTGTAGGCCAGGCGCGGGTCCGTGGTGAGTTGCCCGGGCGGCCAGGCGAAGACGATGTCGCGCCTCACCGTTGGACCTCCACACGAGTAGTGACGACCGGCCGTGCCGCGACGGACGCGATGACCCCGACGACGGCGATCAGCACCCCGGCGAAGATGAGCAGGCGCTGCGGATCCGCGAAACCGCCGATCGCCGTTGCCCCTACCGACACGCCGATGGCGGCGCCCAACGCCCGCAGGTAGTGGTACACCGCGGAATCGAACGTCACCCGGCCGGAACTCGTCAGCACGTTGGCGGCCAGTGAACTCCAGAGGAAGCCCATGGCGCCGCCCATCACGGTGGCACTGATCAGCGACGAACCCACATGCTCGGCGCTGACCGCGACCCAGCAGCCGGCCAGTGCCAGACAAGCCGCTCCGTGAGCCACCAACCGGGTGTTCTTCGCGGCATCGCCGGGGCGGCCGAACCTCGAGATCGGCAGCAGACCAGCGACCACCGCCATGGGCACGAGAACGAGCGCCGCCCGGTACGAGGTGAAAGAGTGCACCCGTTGGAGGACATAGATCACCACCAAGGTGAAGACGTTGGTCGCGATGCCCGCCACGAAGACGATCAGGAAGCTGCGGTACAGAATCGGCCGGCGACCTCCGTCCCCGGCTGACGATAGGCAGGCGCCGATGACCACGACGCCCAGGACCGTCGCCAGCGCGCCCAACGCGGCCTTGGTCGTCAGCTCACTCGTCGTCCCGGCCGCCAGGAAGATGACGACCTGCGCCAGCCCGAAACCGATGATCAAACCCGCACCTTGGCGGGAGGTCTCGGGCGCAGTCTCGAGTTCGGGTGCCTGCGCCCGCACGCCCCACGCCAGCAGCGGAATCGACACAACCGTCGTCAGCACCGTCTCGTACGGGAAGGCCCGCCACCCCCACGCGTCGTTGAGCACGGCGGTGATCAGTGGTGAACACAGCGCTGACGCCGACACCACGAACCCCCAGGTGCCGAGGAATGCCGTGTGGTAATCGGGATAGAACTGCTGTCGCGCGATCCGGAACAACTGCGGTGCCAGCACGGCCGACGCCGCGCCCTGCAGGAACCGGACCACGATGAGGATCCAGAACGACGGGCTGAGGCTCGCGGCGACGCCGAGTACCGCGAGCGCGGCCGAACTGACGTAGAACGTGGTGAGCGGCCGGCAACGGTGCAGCAGGAGGCCGGCCGGCAGGAGGGTCGCACAGAACCCGGCGAGAAAGGCCACGCCGACGTTTGCGGCCAGCCCGTAGGGCACGTGAAAGAAATCCGCGATCGACGCGTTCAAGAGAACGGTCGCGGAGGAGTTCGAATAGAGGGTGTACTCAGCGAGGTACAACGACGCCGCAACGGCGTACAGAGATGGCTTCATTTCTCATCACAGGAACTGGAGGGGTGAACGTTCGGGCAGCGGAAATCAGCGCGCGAATTTGTTCAGGGGCGCCAGGCGGGCGCGGTTCCAGATCGAGGACAGAAAAGACTGGGCGCACGACGAATGCGCCCGCACCATGGGTGCGGAAGCCTGGTCGGAACGAGCACCCACGCCGGCGACTATACCGTCCGGCGCGGTCGGTACCCGCGCTGCTGGAATGTGGAATCCCGGTCGCCGAGTTTGCCGGAAACCTGACTGGATTGCGCATGTGAACGCGTTCCTAATTGCTGTGGAATGAATATTTGCTGGTCAGGGTTTTGTCTTACTTTCCTGTCTGCGGGTAAGATGCGGAGATGCTGTTTCGCCACGTACATCGCGCGGTCGTTGCTGGCACGGTCGCCCTGCTCACGGTTGCGGCCCCACTCGTCATCACGGGCGTGGCGCCGGTGGCTGCTGCCGACGACTGTCCCGACGCCGAAGTCATCTTCGCGCGCGGCACCGACGAGCCGGCAGGTATGGGCCGGGTCGGGGATGCCCTCGTTGATGCGCTGCGCAAGCAGGCCGGCGGCTTGACCATCAGGTCGTATGCGGTGGACTACAAGGCCACCATCACGCAGCGGCACAGTGGCGAGGGGGCCAAGGACGCGATCGCTCACATCAAGTCCACGGCGTCGGCTTGCCCCGATACAAAGATCGTTCTGGGTGGCTACTCGCAAGGCGCGAGCGTCGTCAACATCGTGGCCGGCTTCTCCGGTGTCAACTGGGGTGATCCGTTGCCGCCTGAGTACAACAAGAACATCGCGGCCGTCGCTACTTTCGGCAACCAGGCAGACCGCACCGACGGAGCGCCGCCGACCCAGAACTCACCGCTCAGTCCCAAGGCGATCGACCTCTGTAATCCCGCCGACCCGATCTGCCACGCCGGTGCGGGCAATTCCTGGAGTGGACACACGCAGGGTTATGTTCCCGCTTACACGGACCAGGCAGCGGCTTTCGTGGCGTCGAAGCTCCTTGCCGGCTCGCATCTGACACCGCCCGGGTACGGCTCGCAGTTCCCGGCGTATGGCCCGCAGCCCGGTACCAACCCGCAAATGGGCTACGGCGCATTGCCCGGACCTCCGCAGACGTACGGCACGCCGCCGGGCCCGCAGGCCGGCTACGGATTGCAGCCTCCCAGTTCGGTTCCGTCGACCTCCACTACGACGTCGCCGACTCCCGGACCCGCTTTGTCGTAGCGCCGCTGCTGTGCGCAGCAGTACGTGCGCACAACAGGTTTCGCAGTTTTCGGCGGACTCCACGACCGGCATCTTGAGCGCTACGGTGACGAATCCAGTTGCAAGCGAACAGTTTTGATGCAATTCATGGCACGCCGGCCTGTCGGCGGCGTGAGTACGCCATCGTCGCGCGCAACCACAGTTACGTCAGAACTGCTGTGGAACAACGGGTCTAGCGCGTCGTGGCATTGACGGTGCTGTGATAAAACCGGCGAAATTCCGTTTCAGGTAAGCACGGCAAAGTCCTGAAGAATTGCTGTACGTCACGCATTGTGCGGCGTACGCTTTTTCCAGCTGCGCCGGGTGCGGCCCGCCTCGGCGCAGTGCGAACTTCGGGAGCAACCATGTTGGCCCAAGGATTTGACGTCGTCATCGTCGGTGCTCGGTGTGCCGGCTCGCCGCTGGCCGCGATGCTGGCACGGCAGGGTGTGAACGTTGCGGTAGTCGAACGCGCGACGTTTCCACGGGACACCCTGTCGACCCACATCTTCGAGGCCGACGGGTTGGCATTTCTCGATCGCCTCGGCGTGACGGACCAACTGCACGCCACCGGTGCGCCGTTCATGATGCGGTCAAATTCCCGCGCCGAGGACTTCCAGTTCAATGTCAGATGGCCGCAACGTGCAGGCGACGTCGGCGGTAGTGCCTCCGTCCGGCGCAGCCTGCTCGATCCGATTCTGGTCGGCGCCGCCGAGCAGGCGGGGGCAGAGGTACGGATGGCCGCCGACGTCACCGGACTGCTGCAGGACGGCGGCCGGGTCACCGGCGTGCGCGTCAGGAACGGTGGCCACGAGGACGAACTCCGTGCCAGGCTCGTCGTCGGCGCAGACGGCCGCAACTCGACCGTTGCGAATCTTGTTGCGGCGCGTAAGTACAACGTCGTACCGAATCAACGTTTTGCGTACTGGGCGTTCTTCGAGGGCGCGAACATGCCGGCCGAGCCGACCAACGTCTTCCATCGGTGGGCCGACAAGTTCGTGATCGGCGCGGCGGCCGACAACGGGCTGTATCAGGTCATCGTGATCCCCGAGCTGAGTGAGCTACCGCGATTCCGCACCAACCTCGAACGCAGCTTCATGGACCACGCCCTGAGCTGTGAACCGGTGGCCGAGGCGCTCGAGGGCGCTCAGCGAGTCGGCAAGTTGTTCGGGATGGTCCACTACAACGGTTTCTTCCGGGACCCGTGCGGACCCGGGTGGATGCTGGTCGGCGACGCCGGTCATTTCAAGGATCCGTCGCCTGGGCGGGGGATCGGTGACGCATTCGCGCAGGTCGACGCGGCGGTGCCGGCAATCGTTGCGGGACTGGGCGGTTCACCGGAAGCGCAGGACGCGGCACTGGCACGCTGGGGCCGGTGGCGCGATCGCGAGTTCTCCGATCACTACTGGTTCGCCAACGATCTGGGTAAGGCGGGGCGGGTGCCGGCAGTGTTCCCGCAGATGGTTGCGGACCTGCATGACAAGGGGCAGATCGGGCGGTTCCTCGATCTCTTCACGCACCGGGAGAAGCCCTCGCAGGTGCTTAGTCCGGCTCGGCTGTTCGGCTCGGCCGGCCGGCTGCTGCGGCAGCAGCACCGGGGCAGACGTGCCCTGCTGAACGAGGTGCGCACGCTGGTCGGCGAGAATGCGCGTCACCAGTTCCTCAACCGTCGCCACGCGTACGCAACTCCGGCCGAGACCCTGAAACCCGCCGGTGCGACGGAGGTCGACGCCACCAGCACTGCGTGAGCGTGTGTCAGGTGAGGGTGTACGACGTCATGGACAGCGACCCGTAGGTGTAGCCGTCGACGAGCACGTGCGCCGGGGTGTCGGCGGCTGCGCACAGCCCGGCGAAATAGAGCATCGGGATGAAATGATCCGGCGTCGGCGCGGCGGCGGCGAAGTCGGGATGTTCCCGAAGCCGCAGAATGTCGGCCGGTGCCGCGGTCAGTAGATTGGCTGCGGCGTCGTCGAACCTTGTGGCCCAATCGAATCCACTGTCGGGTAGCCGGGCGTTCATGGCCCGCAGGTTGTGCACGATGTTGCCGCTACCGACGATCAGCACTCCGCGGCTGCGCAATTCGGCCAGTTGCGCGCCGAGCGCGACGTGCTCCTCCAACGGCTTCTCGGCGTTGATCGACAACTGCACCACCGGGATCGAGGCATCGGGGAAGGCATGCACCAACACCGACCAGGTGCCGTGGTCGATGCCCCAGCTGTCCCGGTCGGACCCGACCCACGTCGGTTTGACGGTGTCGGCGATCTCGTCGGCCAGCTCGGGAAGTCCCGGCGCGGGGTACTGCACATCGAACAGCTCCTGCGGGAAGCCGTAGAAGTCGTGGATGGTGCGGGGATGGGCCATGGCGGTGACCGCGGTGGCGTTGATGTACCAGTGCGCACTGACCACCAGGATCGCCCGGGGCCGTGGTACCGACCGGCCGAACTCCGTCCAGGCGGCCGTGTACCGGTTGTGTTCCACGGCGTTCATCGGACTGCCGTGGCCGATGAACGCGGCGGGCATGATCGTGGGCAGGTCGGCTTGTCCGGTCATCATCTGCAACGCTACCGGGGTCAGGCTCCCGTCGCCGCTACGGCGGCGGCGCGCCCTGCCCGACGGCCGAAGAATGAACCGGCACCGAGCTGGGTGCCGCTGGAGTATCCCTTGGCGTCCTGCGCGATGGTGGAGGCGCAGGCGCCGGCGGCGTAGAGCCCGGCAATGGCGGTGCCGTCGTCGCGGAGCACCTCCCCGTCGACCGAGATCGCCAGACCGCCGAGGGTGAAACCGCTGTAGAACGCCTTGCCGAGACTCAGATCGAACACCGCCCATGGGCCGACGTCCTGCGGCTCGAGATACGTTGCCGCCTTGTGGAAGTCGGGGTCCTCGCCGCGTGCCGCATTCGCGTTGTACCTGTCGAGCGAGGACTGTAACCGGCCGGCCGGAATGCCGAGTGCCGCCTCCATCTCGGCGACAGCTTCCCAGCCGTCGATCAACTGAACCAACGGCATCATCGGCATCTCGACATGTCGTGAGTCGACGACGAGGTAGGCGACGCTGTCGGGCTGTTCGAGGACGAAGGCGGAAGTTCGTGCGTGATAAGAGTCTTCGGCGACGAACCGGTCCCCGTTGCGGTTCACGATCAGGCCGGTGAGGAGGGTGGCGGGCGGATATACCGGGGCGGTCATGAATGCCTGGTCCAGGTATCTGGTCGCGGCGCCGACGGATTGACCGAGCCGGATTCCGATGCCGTCGTCATAGGTGCTGCCCAAGGCGAAAACGCGCTCATCGGCCAGTCGAGGCACATGCTGCGCCAGCATCTCGCGGTTCATCACGAATCCGCCGGTGGCCAGGACGACGGACTTCGCCCGCACGGCGCCCGTCTCGCCGAAGTGCTTCCAGGTTGCGCCGACGACCCGGTCATCGTCGACGACGAGAGCGGATATGCCTGTTTCGTAACGGATTTCCACGCCGAGTTCGCCCAGTCGCTCGACGAGAAGCTTGACCACCATGCCCGCGCCGCCGGTATCGCCGGGCACCGGGACCTTGTGACCTCGCGGTGCCGGAACCGCTTGCTCGCGGTACGGCCACACCTGCTCGTTGCCGGTGTACATCAGGCCCTGCGTCTCCGGCTGGATGACGGCCTTGTACGGGTAGTAACTGCGCTCGAACTCGAAGCCCAGGGCCTCCAGCCACCGGAGATGTTCAGCACTGCCCTCGCAGTAGGCGTTGATCAGTTCCGGCACAGGCTCTTTGGAGACCGCGGTCAGATACTTGGCCATCTCGGCGGCGGAGTCGTCCTGGCTGGTTGCCTCCTGGACCGCGGTGCCGCCGCCCAGGTAGAAGTGGCCGCCGGCCATCGCCGTGGTGCCGCCGGCCACCGCGGCCCGCTCAAGTACGAGCACACGCGCGCCCGAGGCAGCAGCTTCGACGGCCGCGCATCCGCCTGCCATGCCGAGCCCGACGACGAGAACGTCGACCTCGTCGGAGAATGACGAAAAACTTTGTGCTGATACTGTTTCCGGAATCATCACGCGCCCGCCGCGGCGGTCTTGATGTACTCGAACATCGCGCGAATCTCGGGGCTGAACTTGCCGAGCTCGATATACGGCACCCCGGCCGACGCGCCGTCGACATAGGCGAAACGCATCAACCCGCCGGACATCTCACCCTCCTGGACGATGGCCAGACCCTGCTCTTGCGCCGACGCCACGGCGGCGTCGAAATCGGCCGGCTCGAAACACACGTGGTGCAGGCCCGGGCCACTGTGAGCCAGGAATTCGGTGTAGATGCTGTTGCCGCGCACCGGTTCGATCAGCTCCAACTGCATGTCGCCCGAGTAGGACAAGGAGATGTGGGCCGTGAAGTCGGCGGGCTCGCCGTGCAGGCGGCAGCTCTCCGGCCCGAACTCGATGTCGGGCATCCGGACCCATGAACCGATCCCGAACTGCTTGCTCAGCAACTGCCCGGTCGCCTCGATGTCCTCGGTGACCCAGGCGATTTGGCAGATCGGTCCATAAGAGACGGTCATGGGTTTCCTTCCGGGGAGCCAGCGCATGGCAGGACGAACCACCTCAAAATAAGCGTCGTCGCTTAATTGGTCAAGCGTCAGTGATTGCAATCTGAAGCCAGAGAACTACACTGAAGCCTGTGAGTCGGTCTGATGCCCGCACCGAGCTGCTCCTCGCCGGTGAGCGCCTGATCGCGGAATCCGGCCCGGAAGTGTCGCTCCGTGACGTCGCGGTGGCTGCCGGGCAGCGGAACAATTCGGCTGTCCACTATCATTTCGGATCGCGAGATGGCTTGATCAAGGCCATCATTGGCCATCGTCAGGCGCCACTGGAACAGGCGCGGCTGGCGCTGCTGGCCGAGCATGAAAGTGCCGGGGAGCCTGACGACAGCATCACCGCCCTGGTGACCATTCTGGTTGAGCCGCTGTTCGACACCCCGTACTCCGATGGGTCGAGCCACTACGCGCGCTTCCTCGAACGCGTGCGCCATCACCCCGTCATGGCTGAACTCACGCTCACGTCGGAGCAGTGGCCGGCCACCCGAATCCTCACCACCCGGCTGCTGCGCGCCCTCGATCACCTACCGGAAGCGCTTCGGCGCCAACGCATGGCGGCGATGGCCTCGGTCATGTACACCCTGCTCGCCGACCATGAACGCCAACTGGATGAGCATCGCGACGCGGCCCGTGGTGCTCTCGGTGAGGCCGAGGCCAGGGACAACATCGTCGCGATGGTCGTCGGTCTGCTCACCGCGCCGATGCCCGCGCTGGCTGACCGCCGCTGAAAACAACGATGGAGGAGCGCATGTCGGTCACGGATCAAGAGCTGACGGAAATCCGGCAGATCGAGGCGGGGGAGAACCCGACGAGGTTCGCCCGCGGCTGGCACTGCCTCGGCCTGATCCGCGACTTCAACGACGGTGCGCCCCATCAGATCGACGCGTTCGGCACGTCATTGGTGGTGTTCGCCGACAGCCAGGGCCGGCTCAACGTGCTCGATGCGTACTGCCGGCACATGGGCGGCAACCTGGCGTACGGCACTGTCAAAGGTGACTCGATCGCGTGCCCGTTCCACGACTGGCGCTGGGGCGGAGACGGCAAGTGCACATTGGTGCCCTACGCCAAACGGACGCCGCGGCTGGCGCGGACCCGCTCCTGGCTGACACTCGAACGCAACGGACAACTGTTCGTGTGGAATGACCCGCAGGGCAGCACCCCGCCGCCGGAAGTCGACATCCCCGAGATCGAGGGGTACGGCACGGACGCCTGGACCGATTGGAGCTGGAACATCCAGTTGATCGAAGGTTCGCACTGCCGCGAGATCATCGACAACAACGTCGACATGGCGCATTTCTTCTACGTGCACTACGCATTTCCCCGGAACTTCAAGAACATCTTCGAAGGTCATGTCGCCACCCAGGTGATGGATTCGACGCCGCGGGACGACATGGTTGTCAGCACCTTCCATGACCCGACGTCCATCCTCTATTCAGAGGCTTCGTATTTCGGGCCTTCCTACATGATCGACCGGCTGCGCAGCGTGGCCAACGGCATGACCGTCGATACCATCCTGATCAACTCGCATTACCCGGTCAGCCCGAACTCGTTCGTTTTGCAGTACGGTGCCATCGTCAAGAAGCTCCCGGGCCTGACCGAAGAGGAAAACGCCGACCTCGCAAGAACTTTCATCGAAGGCGTACAGACCGGCTTCGAACAGGACGTCGAGATCTGGAAGCACAAGGCCCGCATCGACAACCCGCTGCTCACCGAGGAAGACGGGCCGGTGTATCAGCAGCGCCGCTGGTACGAGCAGTTCTATGTCGACGTCGAAGATGTGACGCCGGATATGACGGACCGCTTCGAGTTCGAGATCGACACCACGCATTCCATCGAGAGTTGGGAAGCGGAAGTCGCGGACAATCTGGCTGCTGCAACGTCGAACTGACTGCCGCAACAGGATTCAGTCTTCGTCGGATCGGCTGTGGCCGAGTAGCGCGGCCACCAGGTCGAGTGCGGTGCCGATCTCGGGGGCGCCGCCACCGAGGAGTGGCGCGTAGAGATGCGCGTCGCACATGCGAATGAGTGCCAGGCCGAAAGTGGCGGTGGGTAGCGGCAATTCCATTCGGCCGGCCGCGACCTCCGCGTCGAGGAGTTCGCCGACCAGACGACCTGCGGTCTGCTCGACGAGTCCGGGCAGCAGCATGAGCCGCACGATCAGGAGCGGCTCACGGTGTGACACGTCCTGCAGCGGTTTCGCGTCGACAACGGCGTTCAGGAAGCGGTCCATCACCGCGAGGAGAAATCCGGTACCACCGCGCGATTCGCCCTTGGCTTCCGCCTCCGCGACGACCTCCGCATGGGCTCGGCGAAACGTGCGTTCGGTGGCCTCGGCCAGCACGGTCGCGAGAAGGTCTTCGCGATTTCCGACGAGCCGGTAGAGAGTCGAGCGGCCGATCCCGAGTTCGGTGGCGAGCGCCGACATGTCGACCGGTTCGCCCGCCAGATACAGGCGAGTTGCAGCGTCGACCGCGGCCTGACGGCTCAATGCCGTCCCCAGTCGCGGGGAGTGGGTCGTCGATTCTGCTCCGGACATTTACCCATTATGGGACATTGCGCCGCTGTGTGCCAGTGTGGCACACTTCGCCTATGTGTCCCACGTTGTGGGGCCCAGTACCGCAACCCCCCCCCCACGAGGAAGTTGACATGAGCACGCGATTCGAAGGAAAGACCGCGATCGTCACGGGTGCCAGTCGTGGCATCGGATTCGCCATCGCCCAGCGTCTGGTGGACGAAGGCGCCAAGGTGGTGATCACGGCCCGCAAGCAGGAAGCGTTGGACGCCGCCGTCGAGACCCTCGGTGGACCGGATGTCGCGCTGGCCGTCGCCGGCCGCGGCGACGACACCGAGCATCAGGATGCCGTGGTGGCCAAGGCGATCGAAACCTTCGGCAGTGCCGACCTTTTCGTCAACAACACCGGCATCAACCCGGTGTACGGACCGCTCATGGACATCGACATGGACGCCGCGCGCAAGATTCTCGAAGTCAACGTGTTGTCGGCGCTCTCGTGGGTGCAGAAGGTGAACCGGGCCTGGCAGGGCGAACACGGCGGCGCGATCGTCAACGTCGCATCGATCGCCGGGCTGCGGCCCGCGCCGGGCATCGCCTTCTACGGAGTGTCGAAAGCCGCGGTCATTCACCTCACCGAGGAGCTGGCCGTCGAGCTGGGTCCGAACATCCGCGTCAACGCGGTTGCGCCCGCCGTCGTCAAGACCCGCTTCGCGACCGCGCTCTACGAAGGCCGTGAAGAAGAGGTCAGCGCGCACTATGCGCTCAAACGTCTTGGCGTGCCGGAGGATATCGGTTCGGTGGTGGCGTTCCTGCTGTCGGATGACGCCGGCTGGATGACCGGCCAGACCCTGACGATCGACGGCGGCGTGCTCCTCGGCGGTGGCGTCTGATGGCTGCCGGTGCACATGTCGAACTGCCGGGGCTGGACCTGGATCGCCTCGGCGCGTGGCTGTCGTCCACCGTGCCCGGCGCCGGCGCCACGCTGTCGGCGACGTTGATCGCCGGCGGCAAGTCCAATCTGACTTACCGTGTCACAGACGGTGATTCGTCCTGGATCGTCCGTCGGCCCCCGGTCGGCGAACTGCTCGCCACGGCGCACGACATGAGCCGCGAATACCGGATGATGTCGGCACTGGCGCCCACCGCGGTACCCGTGCCCGTCATGTACGGCTTCTGCGACGACGCATCCGTGCTCGGCGCCCCGTTCTACGTGATGGCCGAAATCGACGGCACGCCATACCGGCAAGCCGCCGAACTGAAGGACCTGGGAGCCGAGCGCACGCGGCGCATCTCTGAGCGGCTCATCGACACGCTGGTCGCGGTGCATTCCGTCGACCCCGCCTCGGTGGGGCTGGCCGACTTCGGCCGGCCCGAAGGCTTCCTCGGGCGCCAGGTCGGCCGGTGGCACAAGCAGTTCCTCGCCGCGCACACCCGGGACCTGCCCGTCATGGAGCAGCTCTATCAGGCTCTGGCGGGGCGGGTTCCGGCCGACTCGGCACCGGGCATCGTGCACGGTGACTACCGGCTGGACAACGTGCTCTTCGACGCCGGGGACCGTCCTGCCGCGGTGATCGACTGGGAACTGGCCACCATCGGCGACTCGCTCACCGACCTGGCCTTGATGGTGGCCTACGGGCGGTTGGCCGCATCGGGCAACGGGGAGGTCTCCGATGTCAGCGAAGCCCCCGGCTTCCTCACCGAACAAGAGATCATCGACCGCTACCGCGCCGGAATCGACCGCCCGCTCGGCGATTTCGGGTTCTACCTGGGCCTCGCCTTCTTCAAGATGGCGGGCATCTTCGAGGGTATCCACTACCGCTACGTCAACGGACAGACCGTCGGTGACGGGTTCTCGTTCGCCGGTGACGCGGTGCACTTCCTGCTGGACGCCGGCCTCAACGCACTCAAGGAGCACTGATATGGAATTCGCCTACGACGCCAAGACCAACGAGATGGTCGCCGAACTCACGGCGTTCATGGAGAGCCACGTCTATCCCGCCGAGAAGACGTTCCACGAGCAGCTTGCCGCGCTGGACAACCGGTGGGCGTGGGACAGCGTCCCGGTGCTCACCGAGTTGCGCTCCGAGGCCCGTCGTCGCGGTTTGTGGAATCTGTTCCTGCCGGGGCAGAAAGGTGCGGGTCTGACCAACCTGCAGTACGCCCCGCTGGCCGAGATCACCGGCCGCAGTATCCAATTGGCACCCGCGGTGTTCAACTGCGCGGCCCCGGACACCGGAAACATGGAGGTGCTCAACGAGTTCGGCACCGAGGAGCAGCAGCGCCGGTGGCTGGAACCGTTGTTGGACGGCGAGATTCGGTCGGCCTTCGCCATGACCGAACCCGACGTGGCAAGCTCGGACGCCACCAACGTCGAGCTGTCCATCGTCCGTGACGGCGACGAGTACGTCATCAACGGTCGCAAGTGGTGGATCACCGGCGCGATGAATCCCAACTGCAAGGTGTTCATCGTCATGGGCAAGACGGATCCCAGCTCGGAACGTCACCGCCAGCAGTCGCAGATCCTCGTTCCTCGCGACACCCCGGGCCTCGAGGTGCTGCGCGGCATGGAGGTGTTCGGGTACGACGACCACGACCATGGCGGGCACGCCGAACTGCGGTTCACCGACGTGCGGGTGCCGGTGTCCAACCTGATCGGTGAGGAGGGCGGCGGGTTCGCCATCGCCCAGGCCCGTCTCGGGCCGGGCCGCATCCACCACTGCATGCGGGCGATCGGCGTCGCCGAGCGCGCCGTCGAGATGATGTGTCAGCGGGCCGCGAGCCGGGTCGCGTTCGGCAAGTCGCTGGCCGAGCAGGGCGTGATCCGCGACTGGATCGCCGAATCCCGTGTCCGCATCGAGCAGCTGCGCCTGCTGGTGCTCAAGACCGCCTGGCTGATGGATACCGTCGGAAATCGCGGCGCGCACACCGAGATTCAGTCCATCAAGATCGCCACGCCCCTCACCGTGCAGTGGATTCTGGACAAGGCCATCCAGGTGCACGGCGCCGGCGGGGTGTCGCAGGACTTCCCGCTCGCGGCCATGTACGCGGGCATCCGCACCCTGCGCTTCGCCGACGGGCCCGACGAGGTGCACAAGAACGCCCTGGCTCGCACGGAGCTCAAGAAGCACCTGGTGAGCTGATCGGGCATGCGGCCACGCTTTATTTGCATCGGAAATGGCGATTAAATAGCGTGGCCGTGTGCGGTTGACCGGTTTCAGTGACGTCGGGCTGCGGATCTTGATCCGGCTCGCCGCCGAAGACGGCCGACAGCGGATTTCGACGCGGCAGATCGCCGAAGACATGCAGATCTCCTACACGCACGCGACCAAAGCGTGCGCGCATCTGGCGGCGGCCGGGTGGCTGGACGCGGACCGCGGTCGCGGCGGCGGGCTTGCCCTCACCGCCACCGGCCGTACCGCCCGCCTGGGCGATGTGGTGCGGTCGCTGGAAGACGACGGTGACACCGAGCTGGTCGACTGCAGCGGGCTGGATTGCCCGCTGCAGTCGGCATGCCGGCTCCGCTCGGCGTTGGCGCAGGCCAAAGCGGCGTTCTATGCGTCGCTGAACACCACCACGGTCGCTGACCTCGCGCAACCGCCGACGAGGAACCTGCTCATCAGCCTCGGCGCACTGACCGCGCAGATCGATTCCCGCGCCGATTGAACCGAACGGCCCGCCGGATCGTGGTACCCGTACACCGCTGCGCAAGGGGATCACGATGCAACTGTCCGCACGCCTGCCCGCCGCTCTCGCCGCGACCGCCGTTGCCGCGGCCGTCATCGCGCCACCGGCGGCCACTGTTCCGGCCGCCGGCCATCCTTCGCCGACTGTGACACGGGAAATCCGTTTGACCGCAACGGTTCCGCCGGGCGGACTGCTCACCAGCTTCGTGAAGAACCAGGGCATCTACTGCTCCATCATCTGTCCACTGCTGGCGCAGACCGTCACGACAGGTGTCACCACCACGCTGCAGGAGCCGGGCGTCTTCCTCGCCGCGCTGCCGGCCAACGGACCGCTCAAGGCCCTCGGCATCGCCGCCGCGTCGATGACGGGACCCACGGCCGCCGCCATGGACAAGGCGATCGACGCCGACGCCGCCATTCCGGCGAAGCGGGCGCTCAACGCCTTCGAGGTCGGCGTGGTGGGCCTGCTCAACATTCCTCCCGCGATCCCCGCCGGCCCGGGCGCGGTGGTCGACGCGTTCCAGCAGTTCCGCCAGCAGACCTACGACGCGCTCAACGCGCCCGTCGTCCGGAACCCGGAGCCGACGGTCATGCCGCGCGGCGTGTTCCAGGTCGCGGTGATCGGCGTCATCAATGTGGTTGCGGCAGTGATCTTCCCGGGCTTCAACTTCTTCCTCGCCGGCGCGTTCCACGTGCCCGATGCCGTGGCTCAGGAACTGGCGAAGAGCGGCAATCCGCTGCGCGCGTTCCTGGCGGGCGTCCAGACCGCGGGGGGCGTGGTGACCAACGCCGTGAACGTCGTGGCCAACGCCGTCGTCACCGAGGCGAACAAGGTCCGCGCCGCGGCGATGCAGCCCGGTGCCTCGACACCGGTGGCGGCGCCGAAGTCCGTCACGACCGCGGCGGTCGCCCCCGGTGTCAGCGTCACCCAGACGACGCCGAAGAAACCGAAGAAGACGTTGCCGGCGCAGACAGTCGGGCAGTTGCCCAACCCGCTGTCCAGTGTGGCAAAGGAGCTGACGAAAGCGACGAAGGCGCTGACGCCCAAGCCCAACGCCAAGCCGAAGCGAGACGACAAGTCCGGAAGTCAGCCCAGCGAACGCGGCGCCCAGGCCGGACTGCCGTCACGGCCGGCCTTGCGTGCCAACCGGTGATTGCGCCCCCGCAGCAGTCGTAGCTGCAACAGCGACTCGGACCAGAATGCCCACCGCGGCGTCGACGTCCAGGTCGAGTCGAACAGCTTCTTGGTTGCGGCCAGTGCGTCGGGCGACCGTTCGATCAGCTGTGCGGCCAGCTCCTCGGCGGCCAGCAGCGGGTCGTCGGCGACGGCGGTGACCAGGCCGTAGCCCAGCGCGTCGGTGCCGGAGAACACCTCCGCGGTCATGGTGAGCCGCTTGGCCACATCCATCGGCAGGAGCTCACGCAGAGTCACCGACCCGGTCATGTCCGGAATCAGGCCCCACCGCGCCTCCATGACCGACAGCTTGCAGTCCGGCGTCGCGATCCGGAAGTCCGCCGCCAGGGCGACCTGCAGTCCGCCGCCGTAACAGTGGCCATGCACGGCCGCGATCACCGGTACCGGCAACTCACGCCAAGCCCAGCAGGCCTTCTGGAACAGGTTCGTCTTCTGTCCGGGGAACTTGCCGAAGTTGCGCACGGCACTCAATCCCTGCAGCTTTGCTCCGGCGAAGTCCAGCCCGGTGCAGAACGCACGCCCGTCGCCACGCAGAATCACGACGCGCACCGAACGGTCGCGAGCCAATCGGCCGGGGACCGTGGCGAGCGCCTCCAGCATCGGCAGATCCAGGCTGTTCATCTTGTCGGCCCGGTTGAGCGTCGCGTAGGCGATGCCATCCCGAACTTCGACGGTGATCCGATCCATTGCCATGGGGGCAGGATAGTGCGGCGCCGGTCAGTACCACGGAACCGCCCGAAGCTGTGGGTATTTCGTGAAAATGGCCAAACGGCCCCATGGCCGAGGAACCCGCCCTACTGTGCAGCGGCAACCCCAACTGCGAAATCCAGCAAACCTGGCGCGGCCCGGACACTTACTCGCGAGACAATTCATTCCGTTTCGCGAAGAGTGTGTCCCAAACCGGAATCGATACGCTACTGTGATCCGCGTGACAGGCGAGGTGCGCGCGACCATGGCGGAACGCCAGCGTGCGAAACGCGCCGAGCTGGTGCGTGAAGAAGTCATCGAAGCGGCATTGGCGGAGTTCGCTGAGCGGGGATATCACCAGACCTCGATCAGTCACATCGCCAAGCGCCTCGGCTCCGGGCACTCGATGTTCTACCGGTACTTCGAGAACAAGCGCGACATCGTCGACCACGCGGTGCGCCAGGTGAACGCCCGCGTGCTCGCCGCGATCGGCGACTCCAGGCCGGGACAGCTGACGTCCATCACCGAATTCCGTGATCACCTTCTGGGCATCGGCATGGCGTACAGCGAACTGCTGGCCGATGAACCGCGGCTGATGCAGTTGATCGTCGTGCAGGCCGCCGGCGTCGACCAGCAGATGACCGAGGAGTTCCAACGTCTCTTCGATGACGGCGCCCGCGTTCTCGCGACCATGCTTCGGGACGGCATCAACCAGGGCTACATCCGGGCCGACGTCGACGTGCGCGCCACCGCCCAGACCATCTGCGCCATCCCGTTCGGTATCGCCCTTCGCTACGGCCAGAAGCTGAGTCGCGAGGAGTTGCTCGCGCAGACCCTGGCAAGCAATGAACTGGTGTGCCGCGGCATCGCCACCGAGTGGCCGGTGTCCGGCAAGGAAGCGGCGGCTCGATGACCGACCAGGCACAACCACGGGGACTGGCGAAGTGGGGCGCCATCGCCGAGGCCATCGACTGGGTCAAGCGCTACCTGCAGAACCATCCGATCGCATCGCTGAGCACCGCCGGTGGGCAGATCGTGCTCGGGTTGCGGACGCTGGAGTATCTGTTCTTCGACATCGTCAAGGGCCGCTTCCAGGTGCGCGAATTCCTGGACCAGGCTGCGTTCATGGCCGGAACCGCCTTCACCCCAACGGTTCTGGTGACCATTCCGATCAGCGTGACCCTCTCGATCCAGTTCGCGTTGCTGGCCGGCCAGGTCGGTGCGTCATCCCTGTCGGGTGCGGCCACCGGGCTCGTTGTCATCCGGCAGGGCGCTCCGCTGGTCGCCTCGCTACTGCTGGCGACGGCCGTCGGTTCGGCCGTCTGCGCGGATCTCGGTTCGCGCACCATGCGTGAGGAAATCTCCGCCATGGAGGTCATGGGCGTGTCCCCGATCCAGCGCCTCGTCGTGCCGCGGCTGGTCGCCCTGGTTCTCATCGGTGTGCTGCTGACCGGCGTCACCAGCTTCGTCGGCTACCTGGCGAGCTACATGTTCAATGTCTATCTGCAGAACGGCACCCCGGGCTCGTTCATCGCGACGTTCTCGTCGTTCTCCACCGTCGGCGACCTCGCGCTGGCGATGGTCAAGGCCGTCGTCTTCGGTGTCATCGTGGCGGTGATCAGTTGCCACAAGGGGCTGGACACCCGCGGCGGTCCGGCCGGTGTGGCCAACTCGGTCAACGCCGCGGTGGTGGAGTCGGTGCTGCTGATGATGATCGTCAACGTGGTGATGAGCCAGCTGTACGTCGTCGTGTTCCCGAAGACGTCGATCTGACATGGCAGCTCCGTCAACATTCACCCCGGGTCTGCTGCGGCCGTTCTCCGCGGTCGGCCGCGGGCTGCTGAAGGGTGCCGGGCGGACCGGGCACATGGTCGAGTTCTTCGGCAAGGTCGTGCTCGCCATGCCGACGATGTGGCTGCGCTACCGCAAGGAACTGCTGCGGCTGCTGTCGGACATCACGTGGGGCAACGGCTCCATCGTGGTGGGCGGCGGCACGCTGAATGTGGCTGGGGTTCTTGGTGTCACGGCCGGGGCGCTGGTCGCGGTCGAGGGCTACAACGCGCTGAACCTGTTGGGGCTGGGGCCCGCCACCGGCTTGGTCTCGTCCTTCGCGACGACCCGAGAACTGGCGCCGGCGATGATCGCGATGGCGTTCATCGCGCAGGCCGGCTGCCGGTTCACCGCGCAGCTGGGTGCCATGCGCATCAACGACGAGATCGACGCGCTGGACACCCTCGGCATCAACTCGGTGGCCTACCTGGTGGCGACGCGGGTGGTGGCCTCGGTCATCGCGGTGGTCCCGCTGTTCCTCGCGGCGCTGGCCCTGGCCTACCTGTCGTGCCAGTTGGTCAGCGTCGTCGCCGGGCAGTCCACGGGTACCTACCTGCACTACTTCGGACTGTTCCTCGAGGGCCGCGACGTGCTGTTCGCCACCGTCAAAGCGGTGATCTTCGTGTTCATCTCGTCGACAATCCAGTGCTACTACGGCTATTTCGCCTCCGGCGGCCCGGCCGGTGTCGGCGTGGCGGCCGGCCGGGCGATGCGCGGCAGCGTCACCGTCGTGATGATCGTCAACATGCTGCTCACCATGGCGCTGTGGGGCGTCATCAGTGGTGCAAGGTTCGGTGGCTGATGGGCAACTCGTTCGACCACGACCCGCGCGGCTCCACCGACCGCAAGCTGGGCGTCATCGGCCTGTGCTTCGCGGTGATCGCCTCGTTCGCCGCGGTCCTCATGGTGGTGAAATCGCAAGGCAAGCTTGACGACTTCGTCCGGGTGGAGCTCAAGCTCATCAACATCGGTGACGGTCTGCCCGAGCGGTCCGACGTCAAGTTCCGCGGTGTCATCGTCGGCATGGTGTCGGCTGTGACGCCGTCGCAGCACGGTCAGCCGAACGTGGTGCACGTCAACATCCAGCCGCAGTTCGCCGCGCAGATCCCCGACAACGTGACCGCGCGCGTGGTGCCCGCCAACATCTTTGCGGTGTCGGCGGTGCAACTGGTGCAGAACGGCGACGGGGCCCGCCCCATCCGTTCCGGTGATGTCGTGCTCGAAGACCAGACCCTGCCCACGGTGCTGTTCCAGAACGTGCTGGCCAAGCTGCGCCAGCTGCTCAAGGCCGTCGGCCAGTCGCCCGACGCCAACAATGTCGGCGTCTTCGCCGCCATTGCCGAGGCCACCCACGGCCGGGGACAGAAGATCACCGACGCCGGCCATGACGTGAACGAGATCATGCGGCAACTGAATACGGTCGTGAAGTCCGACGACACCGGCCCGACGACGTTGTCCGCGCTCAAGGCGGCGGCCGAGAGTCTGCGGACCGTGTCGCCGGAACTGTTCACCGCGCTGGACAGTTCGGTGCAGCCGATGCGGACGTTCGCCGAGAAGCGCACGCAGCTGACCAATTTCCTGTCGGGTGGCCTGAATACCACTGGCACGCTGGGGGATGCCTTCGAGCACCAGAGTGACCGGATGATCCAGGTCAGCACCGGACTGACACCGGCGATCGGTGTGCTGGCCGACCATGCCGGCGAATTCCACGGCGTCTCGACACGATTGCAGGCGCTGGCCAACAAGATCTACGACGAGGGCGTCAATCAGGACACCGGCCACATCATCTGGAAAGCGGTCATCTCGATGAACCCGTCGCGCCAGTACACCCGGGCGGACTGCCCGCGGTACGGCGCGATGGAGGGGCCGAGCTGCAAGACCGCGCCGGAAACCCCGACCGCGCCCGACCTCAAGCCCGGCCTGGAATCGATGGGTATGGCGACCCCACCGTGGGTGACCGAGAACCGTCCCAACATTGCACCGCCGCGCTTTTCGGTTCCGATCGTGCCGGAGTTTCCCGGTCCGCCGGACCCCAACGCGCCACCCGCGCCGCAGGCCGCGCCCGCGCCCGGCCCGGTGGTTGCGCCCGCACCTCCCGGCCCGCCGCTGCCCGCCGAAGCCGGCGCACCCGGCCAGGTTCAGCAGCAGTCCGCGCCGCTCTACGGCGGCACCGTCGGGCCCGTCGGTAGCCAGAACGAGAAGGATCAGTTGAGCCAGATCGTCGGTGGCCCAGCCACATCCGCCACTCAGTTGCTGTTGGGCCCGGTGGCCCGGGGGCAGGACGTGCACGTCGCTCCGATCCCGGAGGGACAGCCATGAAATTGAAGCGCAGCACCGTCGTGTTCCTGACGCTGTTCCTGGTCTTCTCCGTGGCCGTCACCTGGATGGTCTTCGCGACCTTGCAGCGCAACGTCGCGGGACCCACCTCGAGCTATTCGGCGATCTTCAGTGATGTGTCGGGCCTGGCAGAAGGTGACGACGTCCGGGTGGCCGGTGTTCGGGTCGGCCGGGTCGACAAGATCGAGCTGACGCCGGACAACCAGGCCAAGGTCACGTTCCAGGTCCGCAGCAACCAGACGCTGTACACCAACACGCTGGCCTCGGTGACCTACCAGAACATCATCGGACAGCGGTACCTGGGTTTGAGTCAGGGTGAGGGCGACAAGCGCAAACTCGCTGTCGGAGCGCAGATTCCGGAGAGCCGGACCAATCCGTCGTTCGACATCTCCTACATGCTCAACGGTTTCGAGCCGTTGTTCACCGAGCTCGACCCGCAGCAGGTGGACAATCTGACCAACGCCATCATCAAGGCGTTCCAGGGCAACGAGGGCTCGATCCTGACCCTGACGACGCAGGCGTCGGTGCTGACGCAGACACTGGCGGGTCCCGATGCCGCGCTGGGGGATTTGATCGCGAACCTGGACCGGCTGATGACGACACTGGCCGCGCAGAGCGCCAATCTGCAGACGATGCTGCACGAAACCTCGGTGTCGATCGCCGCGCTGAACAGCCGGCGCGACGAGCTGGTCTCGTCGGTGGGCTCGATCACCGCCAACGTCACGCGGCTGTCGGCGATCGTCAACGCGATCACGCCGCAAATGCAGCAGTTCATCGACCGGGAGCCGGGTTTCCTGAAGTACAGCGTGACCGACGGCAAGCAGCGCCTGGCGTACGCGGTGGCCAATGTGCCGTTGCTGCTCAAGGGACTTGCCCGCGCGGGCCAGGAGGGCACCTACATCGACGTCTACGTCTGCGACCTCGATTTCGGGCTGTGGCGCGGTCTGCTCAACTGGTTCCGCCGGTTCGTCGTGGCGGCGACGCCGGGCAACGGCAACGAGACCTGGCACACGGCGGTGTGCCGATGAGCAGCCTGTTCGGTGGCCCCCTCCGCCCGAAGAACATCCCGGGCGGGCGCAAGCGAGTCCTGGAGGACTACAACAAATTCTGGCTCGGCGTCATCGGTCTGACGGTCATCGTCGTCATGGTCGCCGCCGTGGTGCTGGTCAGCATCCTGGACATCGGAAAGAAGCAGTACACCGCCGAGTTCGCCCAGGCCGCGGCGATCAAATCCGGCAATGCGGTGACCATCGCGGGCATCAACGTCGGCGAGGTGCAGAACGTCGAGCTGGCCGGTGATCACGTGGTGGTGACGTTCAAAGCCGACAAGAACGTGCGGCTGGGGACGGAAACACGTGCGGCCATCAAACTCACGACCATCTTGGGTTCGCGGTACCTCGAGATCAGCCCCGCCGGTGCGGGCCATCTCGCCGGCAACACCATCAAATTGAGTCATACCGAGGTGCCGTATGACTTGCAGAAGACGCTCGAGGGTGCGACCAGCACGCTGTCGCCGCTCGATGCGGACAAGATCGCCGAGTCGGTGCGGGTGATGAGCGGCAGCCTGCAGGGGGTGCCCGACGCACTACCGGAAGCGCTGACCAATCTGAACTCACTGGCCGGGGTCATCCAGTCCCGCCGCGACCAGATCGGCACGCTGATCACCAACGCCGACACCATCGCGGCGCTGTTGCATCGGCAGAAGGCCGACCTTGGCGCACTTGTGTTGCAGGGCAACCAGATTCTCGGGGAGATCACCACCCGGCGGGCTGCGATGCAACGGCTGTTCGACGGCGTGACACTGCTTGCCGACCGGGCCCACACGCTCTTGGCCAACGAGCCGCAACTCGACGCCTTGATCGCCAACCTGCACGAGTTCGCCAAGCTGCTCGCTGACCACGACGCTCTGGTCCGCAGCATCCTGCAGGTCGCGCCGATCACCGCACGCAACATCGCCAACCTGACCGGTAGCGGTAACGGTGCCGACATCACCCTGCCCGCGGGCATCATGGTCGACTCCTGGATGTGCGCCATCAGCGGCCGGGCCCGGCAGTTCAACATCGTCGAATACTTCAAGGACTGCAAATGAGTAAGCGCGCCTTGATGATCGGGGCGATCGCCGTGATTGTGATCGTCGCACTGGTGACGACCGCGGCCGCCGTGGCGCCGCGCATCTGGCAACGCAACATCACCGTGACGGCGCACTTCCAGGACGCCGTCGGGTTGTATCCCGGCAACGCGGTGTCGGTGCTCGGCATGCAGGTGGGCAAGGTCGACTCGGTGGTGAACAAGGGTGGCTACATCGAGGTCACCATGGACATCGACAAGAAGATCCCGATCCCCAGCGACGTCACGGCCGCCACCGTCTCCGCCTCGATCCTCACCGATCGGCACGTCGAGCTGACCCCGCCCTACCGTGGCGGGAACAAGCTGCGCGACGGCGACCTGATCGCGTTGGGCCACACCAGGACTCCGGTCGAATTCGACAAGACGCTGTCGATGATCGACAAACTGGGTACCGCCCTCAAGGGCAACCCGCAGGGCGGTGGCCCGCTGGGCGATCTGGTGGATCTGGGGTCTCGGATCAGCTCTGAGAACAGCGCCCAGATCAAGTCCACGTTGACCAAGTTGTCGGAGGCCCTCAAGGTCGGTCCCGATGGTGGTGCCAAGACCGAGAAGAACCTGCAGGAGATCATTCGCAGTGTCTCGGACCTGACCCAGTCCGCGGCCGAGAACGATGACGCCGTCCGCAAGTTCGGCAACAATGTGCACCAACTGAGCGACATCCTTGCCGACCAGAATCTGGGGTCGGGGCGCACCGGAGCCAAGGCCAACGAGATCCTCGAAGAGGTCAGCGGGTTGCTCGAGCGCCATCGCGACCAGCTCAAGGGCGCGTTCGGCGACCTGGACCCAGTGGTGCGGTCCCTTTCGGACAACAAGCGCGAATTGGAAGAGACGCTGGATGTCCTGCCGCTGGCCCTGGACAACGTCTACAACGTCCTGGACCCGGTGGGCGGCAGCATCCGCGGACATCTCTTGACCGACAAGTTGTTGGCGTACAACCAGCTGAACAAGGAACTCTGCAACCTGATGGGCCTGAAGCAATTGGGCTGTGCCACCGGCACGTTGCAGGACTACGGCCCCGACTTCGGCTTGACCTCGATGATGGATTTGATGGCCAACGGTATCGGCCCGTCGGGTCAGGGCGAGCCGCCCAAGCAGGGGGCTGCCGCAACCACGACGGCGCCTGCGCCCGCTGCCCCCGCGCCGGGAGGGCCGACGCGATGAGCGTGAAATCCGTTGTGCGCGGCGCGCGCTGGGCCGGGGTTCTCGGCGGTGTCGTGCTGATGACCGGCTGCGCCGCGGGCCTGGACAGTGTGCCGTTGCCGTCCCCGGGATCCCGGGGCGGGACCTACGAACTCAACGCGGTGTTCACCGACGCGCTGAACCTGCCGTCGAAGGCGAAGGTGCGCCTGTACGGCGCGGACATCGGTGAGGTCACGTCGATCGACGCCGTGGACTTCACCGCGAAGGTGTCCATGCGGATCCGCCAGGACGTACCGCTGCCGGTGGGCAGTACGGCCGAATTGCGTTCGGCCACACCGCTCGGCGACGTATTCCTGCAGATTCGCCCGCCGGACGACAAGGGGGACGGCGGTGCGCTGCTGCGGGGCGGTGACACCATCCCGTTGGGGTCGACGGCGGCGGCACCGACGGTCGAGGAACTCCTCAACTCGCTGGCCATGCTGGTCAACGGCGGTGCCATTCGCGCGCTGACCACCGATGTCAACGGCGCCGGCCGGGTGGTCGGCGGGCGCGGCGAGAAGCTGGCCGCGCTCATCTCGGAAACCAACCAGTTCCTGTCGAAGATGTCGGCGCGGACGGCGCAGCTGGACGCGACGTTGCGCAGCACGTCGAACATGGCGGCCGAGGTCGCCCGGCACCAGCAGAGCATCGACACCGCGCTGGCCGCCGGCGCCCCCGCGCTGGCGGTCATCTCCGACAACACCACGCGGATCATGGACGTGGTGGACAACGTCGGCCGGATCACGCGGCAGCTGTCCAAGTTTCCGTCGATGCAGGGCACCGACACCCGCAGTGTCGCGGCCGACGTGAACAAGCTATCGGCGGTGTTCAACGAGATCGCCATGGACCCGAACATCTCGCTGACCGCCTTCAACCGGCTCATCGGCATCCTGGTCAAGGCCACCACCTCTACCGCGGTGCACGTGGAGGCGGAGATCTCGAGAATCGCGATCGGTGCGCTGCCCGACAAGAACTACGCGGGCGACCCCGGTATCCACGGACCCGACGGCACCGACTGGCACCTGATGATCGGCAGCCTGCGTTACGAGTGGAACATGCTGCTCGGCCGCATCTACGGATCGGACCGAACCCGATGAACGCGCTGAACAGCCTGGTGGCGTTCATCATTCGGATCGTCAAGGCGGTGGCGAGCCGCAAGGTGGTGCTGGCGCTGTTCGGCCTGCTGCTCACCGCGGTGATCGCCTTCGGCTACATCGCGATCGACGGCCTGCGGTTCAACCCGTTCCACCGGACCATCGCCATCCGGATCATGCTGCCCGAATCCGGTGGCCTGCTGGCCAATCAGGATGTCACGTTGCGTGGCATCCCGATCGGCCACGTCGCGGCGGTCAACCTCACCAAGACCGGCGTCGAGGCGGTCGCCTCGGTCGACGCGTCGGCGCACATCCCGACCGACAGCCCGGTGCGGGTCTCCGGCCTGTCGGCGGCGGGGGAGCAGTACCTGGACTTCCGGCCCGAGCACGGCGGCGGCCCGTATCTCACTGATGGCGCGGTCATTTCGGGCAAGCAGGCCAGCATCCCGGTGACCTTGCCGCACATCATCGACCACAGCCGCGGCGCGCTGGCGCAGCTCGACGCCGACAAGCTCGGCAAGATGTTCAACGAGCTGCACGTCACCAAGGATGGCCCGCGCAAGCTGGCCGCGATCCTGGACGGTGCCAGCTTGTTGGCCAACACCGTGGATTCGGTGTTGCCCGAGACCGTGAGCATGATTCGCACCACCCGCGTCGTGTTCAGCACCGTCGCCGACGTCCGCCCGGGCCTGGCGGCCACCACCAACGACCTGACCAAGGTGCTCGACGGCGTGAACAAGATGGATGGCGGTTTCCGCACCCTCGTCGAGCGCGGTGAGCCACAGCTGGCGACGCTGGACAACCTGATTGCGGACAACCGGCAGAACGTGGTGCAGATCCTCGGCAACCTGACCACGACTTCGCAGGTGATCTATCAACGCATTCCGGGCCTGGAGTACATCTGGCGGCCGGATCGGGACCCGTTCATCGACCGCTTCGCGTCCGTCGTCCACGATGGCGGTGTCTGGGCGATCGGTGACATCTACCCGAAGTACCGGTGCGACTACAACCTGCCGCGGCACGCCCCGTCGGACGCGAGTTTCCCCGAGCCGTACAAGTACACCTACTGTGAGGATCAGGATCCATCGCTGTTGGTTCGCGGCGCCCGCAACGCGCCACGGCCACCGGGTGACGACACTGCCGGTCCGCCGCCGGGATATGACCCCCACGCGGTGACCGACAAGACGCCGCACTACCCGGGCTACACGATCGACACCCCGTACGGCGGTGCGGCGTACCCGTACCCGATGCCGAACTGACGGTCCACGAGACACGCGAGAAGTGATGAGTAAACGAACTGCAAGTACCGACGTATTCGACCAGGTGCACGACACCGAAACCGAAGCGGCCGAAGCGCCGGTCGAGTCCGATGCCGCCGATGTGACGGAGACGGATGCGGCCGTGGAGAGCGCGGAACCCGCCGCGGTCGAGAAGCGGCGGGTCGGTCTGGCCGCGGTGGTGTGCGCGTTGCTGTTCACGATTCTGGTGGCAGCACTGGGCTTCCTGGGCTGGCGGCAGTACGAGCAGTACCGGGTCAACGCCGCGAGTGACGCGGCACTGCAGGCCGCGAAGGACTACGCCGTGGTGCTGACGACGTTGGACGCCAAGAACATCGATGAGAATTACCGCAAGTCGCTCGATGGTTCCACCGGCGAGTTCAAGGACGCCTACAGCCAGGGCGCCACGCAACTGCGGCAGGTGCTGATCGACAACAAGGCCTCCGGAACGGGCATCGTCGTCGCGGCGGCAGTCAAGTCAGCGACGCCCGACAAGGTCGAGGTGCTGCTGTTCGTCGACCAGTCGATCACCAACGCGAACAACCCGAGCCCACGCATCGACCGCAACCGCATCGACATGACCATGGACAAGGTCGGCGACCGCTGGCTGGCCAGCAGGGTCGAAATCCTGTGACCGACAAGGAGACCGACATCACCGACGTGGACGTGGACGAGGCCCTCGAGGTCGAGTCACCCACGCCGGCGGATGCCGCCGAGCCCAAGGCCCCGAAGACGTATGCCGTCCGGCGCAGCCTCTGCTGGGCCGTGGCCGTCGTGATCATCGCGCTGTCGGCCGCGGCGGGCACCGCGTGGGCATTGGTATACGCCCAGCAGCAACGTGACGCCGAGGCCGCAGAAGCTCTCACAGCAGCGCGCGCATACGCCGTCACGCTGACCACCACCGACCAGAACACGATCGACAAGAACTTCGCCGATGTCCTGGGTGGGGCGACGGGTGAGTTCAAGGACGCCTACAGCAAGGCCGCGGCGACCATGCGAAAGATGTTGATCGACAACAAGGTCAGCACGACGGGTGTGGTCGAGGACTCTGCGGTCAAGGACGTGCGGGGCGACGACGTCGACGTGCTGCTTTCGGTGAAGCAGGACGTCACCAGTGCCGGGGTCAAAGAGAAGCGGACCGATTACGTCAGCGTGTCGATGACGATGCGCAAGGTGGGAGACAGGTGGCTGGCGGCCGAGGTGCTGCTTGCCGGAGCGGACGGTAAACGTGGCAAGTAGAGTCCGGGCGGCCCTGGCTGCCGTGGGTGCAACAGTGGTCGCGACGACGTGTTTGACTGGCGCGCCCGTCGCCCATGCGGCCATCGACAGTTTCTGCTCGCAACTCGGCGCGGTCTGGGACGGCGGTGCCTGCACTGCCGTCGTCAAATCCCAGCGAGAAGCCGAAATGCTGCTGTCCCTGCGGGTTCCGGCCGAACTGATCGACAACCCGACCGCCGGGCCGGTATTGCGTGACTACTACACGCGGCTGTTCAACGGCTGGCGCGCCACCGGCAACACCACGCCACGGGATAGCAGTGCGCGCGCCGACTACGAGATCATTCCCGGGCCCGGGGGCCTGCAGTCGGTGGTCGTCCACGAGACGTTCGAGCCTTTCGGCATCCAGTCCAACAACGCGTACCGGTCTTTCCTCTTCGACATGAACAGCGGCCGCCGGCTGTACCTGCCCGATCTGTTCCGGCCGGGAGTCAATGCGAACCAGGCGGTTTCGGCTGCCGCCGCGCCGATCCTGCCGCCGGTGCTCGACGCCGCCGCGCCGCCGCACGCGCCGGGCACCTATCCGTTCACCGTGGAGGAGTTCCAGCCCGACGGCGACGGTCCGGGTTACTCGGGCAACTACCGTGCCTTCGCGCTGACCGGTGATTCACTGCGCCTCTACATGCCGGACCAGCCGATGTCTCGCGAAAGCCCAAGCCCACGAGACCGATTCAGTTGGTCCATGGACGGTGGCACCGTCGTCGCCAATGTGCCGCTGGCGTCGTTGGCGGGTCAGCTCAAGCCGCAGTACGGCGGCTGAGCTCGGGTCAGTCCCGGTCACCGTCCCGCGCTGTAGCCGGCGGGTAGGTCTGGAAGACGAACACCTGACCACCCACTCGAATGGTGTCGCCGTCGTGGAGTTCAGCCGTGGCGCGGATGCGCTCGCCGTTGACATGGACGCCGTTGGCAGACCCGAGGTCGGTGATGATGTGGGTGGAGCCGGTGTTGTTGATGACGGCGTGGTGCCGGCTGACCTTGTCGTCGGCCACGACAAGGTCGTTGTCGGGGTTGCGTCCGATGCGGGTGGCCGCCCCCTTGAGTCGATGAAGGTGATCGTGCACGTCGCGCAGGGCCGCGGTGACAGGGTCGATCAGGGTCGTCACATCGGGTTCGAAGGCGATGATCGTCTGGGCCGCAGCCTGGGCATTGCGCTGTACGTCGAGCGGTTCCTGGCGCAGGATTTGTTCGTACAGGGTGCGCAGTGCCGGCGCGGGGTCGATGCCGAGGTCATCGGACAACGTTGTCTTGAGCCGGTGATAGGTATCGAGTGCGTCGGATTGGCGGTCGGTGAGGTAGTACGCCGTGATCAGTTGCGCCCAGAGCGGTTCGCGGTAGGGATGTTCGCCGACCAGGGTTTCGAGCTCACGAACGACGGTATGGGCTCGGCCACAAGCGATCTCGGCGTGGGCGCGTGCGGTCTGCGCAACGATTTTGTCCTCGGCTAACGCGTTGCGCAGCGCCTCCGTGAAGGCGAAGTCGCGCAGGTCGTCGAGGACGGGGCCGCGCCACTGGCGCAGCGCAGCGGTGAGGTGAGCACTGGCCGCCTCGAAGCGTCCGGCGGCCACGGCGTCGATCCCGGCTTGCTGTTCGGTGGCAAACCGGGCCAGATCGCTTTGTTCTGGGGTGATTTCGAGTCGGTAGCCATGGGGTGCGGTGGACACCACGGCATGGGCATCGACGCCCGCGTCGGTGAGGATGCGGCGCAGATTCGACACGTACGCACTCACGGAGATGCGAGCGGCGGCCGGTGGTTCGTCTTCCCAGATTGCGGTGATCAAGTCAGTGGCACTGACGGCGCGGTTGGCGTTCGCCACCAACATGGCAAGTACCGCGCGCTGTTTCGGCGTCCCGACCTGAATCGACCTCGACGCGATGGTCACCTCCAGCGGACCCAGCACCCCGAATTGGATGTCGTGTGCGGCTCCACGGCGCTGAGGTGCGGGCGTCGCCGGTGTCTGGCCACCCATCAATAGCTCCCCGCGTGGCCGAACCTACCCAATTGCACGGGTAGAGGGTTGCACACCAAGCCCGATCAGGAAGGCCGAATCATCCGGGCTAGAGGTGGCGCGCGATGAGGTCCTTCATGACTTCGTTGGCACCGGCATAAATCCGCGAGATCCGACTGTCGACGAACAGGCGGGAGATGGGGTATTCCTCCATGTACCCGTAACCGCCATGCAGTTGCAGGCAGCGATCGACGACTTGTGTCTGTTGTTCGGAGCACCAGAGTTTGACTTGCGCGGCGCGTTTGACGTCGAGGTCGCCGCGGACGTGACGTT
This sequence comes from Mycobacterium sp. SMC-18, assembly GCF_045310895.1. Lineage (NCBI taxonomy): Bacteria > Bacillati > Actinomycetota > Actinomycetes > Mycobacteriales > Mycobacteriaceae > Mycobacterium > Mycobacterium sp. SMC-18. The sequence goes on along the minus strand of NZ_JBJIAL010000003.1, from coordinate 156,326 downwards.
GAATCGCGTCGTCGACGAACGTGCGCATGACGTCGATCACGGTGGCGATCTCGGCCAGTTCGAAACGGGTGTTCTGCAGGGCGAAGAGGGGTTTCCCGAACACGTGGCGCTCCTTGACGTACGCCAGCGTGTGGTCGTATGCGGCTTCGACCGCGCCCAGGGCGGCGACGCCCACGATCAGGCGCTCCTGCGGCAACTGCTGCATCAGCTGGACGAAGCCGCGACCTTCGACGCCGCCGAGCAGGTTCTCCGCGGGGACACGAAGTTCATCGAAGAACAGTTCGGTGGTGTCCTGCCCTTTCTGGCCGATCTTCTTCAGCTTGCGGCCGCGCTGGAATCCCTGAGTGTCGTCGCGAACTTCGGCGGCGAACAGCGACAACCCGGCCGCACCCTGCTGCGGATCGGTCTTGGCCGCGATGATGATGAGGTCGCACGTCGCGCCGTTCGAGATGAACGTCTTGGCGCCGGAGATCACGTATTCGTCTCCCACGCGAACGGCCCGCGTCGAAATGGCCTGCAGATCTGATCCGGTACCGGGTTCGGTCATGGCGATCGCACCGATCCATTCACCGGCAGCGAGTTTGGGCAGCCAGCGCAGCTTCTGCGCGGAGGTGGCGTAGGCGTTCAGGTAGTGCGGGACGATGCCCGTGTGGACGCCCAACTGCATGGACAGATCACCGGCGTAGGCCTGCTCCCGGAAGAGCACCGCCTCGTGCGCGAAAGTCGCGCCACCGCCGCCGAATTCCTCCGAGATCGACATCAATAGCAACCCCAGGTCGCCGGCACGGCGATACAACGCGCGGTCGGGCTCGCCGGCGGCGGCGAATTCCTCGTGACGCGGAACGACTTCCTTGGCGAAGAAGTCGCGGGCCAAACCGGACAGGTCGGCAAGTTCGGTCGTCGATGCGGGGGTCACTGTCTTGTTCCTCTCCTTCAACGCGCGTACAGCGCGTCGATCTGTGCGGCATATTTTTCGGCGATGGGTGCGCGGCGCAGCTTGAGCGTCGGCGTCAGCTCATCCCCGCCGGGAATCCAATACTGCGGCAGGACTTTCCAGCTCCGAATCTGCTCCACCCGGGATAGCCGGGTATTCGCCGACGCCACCGCATCAGACACCGCCTGCTGTGTCGCCTCGTGGTCGACCATCTCGTCGACGGTGGCGCCGGCGAATCCATGCCGGGAGGCGAAGTCAGCGGCCGCATCGGGGTCGAGCGTGATCAGCGCGGCGATGTGCGGACGGTTGTCACCGATGGCAGCGACAGCGCCGATCAGCGGGCTGGCTGCTTTCAGTGCTCCCTCGATGTTGCTGGGGGACATGTTCTTTCCACCGGAGTTGATGATCAACTCCTTCTTGCGGTCGACGATACGCAGATACCCGTCGGCGTCGACCGAGCCGATGTCGCCTGTGTGGATCCAGCCGTCGACATCGAGGATTTCCGCGGTGCGACCGGGATCGCGGTGGTATCCGCGCATCACCCCACATCCGCGGACCAGAATCTCGCCATCGGTGGCCAGTTTGATTTGTGTGCCGGGGATTGGTTTACCCACCGTGCCGAGCTTGAGCCGGTCTCTGGGATTGACGGTCGTTACCGCGGAGGTCTCCGACATGCCCCATGCCTCCAACACGGGAATACCGATCGCAAGCATGAACTCGAGTACGGAGACGTCGATGGGGGCAGCGCCCGACACGGCCGCGCTCAGTTGGTCCATTCCGAGGCGCGCGCGAATCTTGGACAACACCAACACGTCCGCCGCGACGGCGGCTGCTTCGTCGAGCAGTCGCAGCCGGCCTCCCACCAGGGTGGCTCCCGCCTTTTTCTTGCCGGCTGCCAGGGCCCACCGCGCGAGCGCGCCTGCCGGTCCGGTCTGCTCCGCGATGAGTGCCTCGACGCGAGCCCGAATCTTGTACCAGAGCATCGGTACCGCGACGAAGAACGTCGGGTGCACGCGGCCCAGTACGTCGATCAGCATCTTCGGGTCATCGACATCGGTGACCGTGATGCCGAAGTACATCGGCGCGTACTGGCCGATCCAACGGTTGATCAGGTGTGCATCCGGCAGATAGGACAGCACTCGACCCCGGCTGAGATTGCCCACCACACTGGGGATCACCTCGAGTTGGTACAGCAAGTTGCCGTGCGTCAGCTCTACGCCTTTGGGGTGCCCTGTGGTCCCGCTGGTGTAGATGAGGGTCAGGATGTCGTCGCGCTGAACGGCTTTCCACACGGCGTCGAAGTCGAAATCCTCAGCACCACCATCTGCTACCTCATCGAGGGTGAGCACACCGTGGTTCGGTTCGTCGACCGAGATGACGTTGCGCACATCGGTTCCTGACGAGGCAGCGAGCACCTTCTCCAGATATTGCGCCTCGCTGACCACGACTGCCGGCTGGGCGTTGTCGAACAGGTACGTGATCTGCGCCGCGGCGCTGGTGTTGTACACCGAAAAGCCGATCGCACCGAGATGCATCACCGCCGCGTCGACAACGTGGAACTCGGGACGATTGGTGAGCATCATCGCCACCACATCGCCGCGCCGCACGCCCAGCGCGGCCAGACCGGCGGCCACTCTTCGAACTTGGTCGCCGTACTGCGACCAGGTCAATGCCACTGTGCCGTCGGCGCGGCAAATCGCCGCGGTGTCACCGAGTTCGGCAACGCGCCGCTGGAAGTGCGCGCACAGACTTTCGCTCATCACACCCCTTCTCGCAGCAGTGCCGTGCGGGGTCCGGACCGGGGGTGCGGCCGCAACGGCTCAGGCTGAAACAGTAGAACATATTACGTATGATTGTTTCAATCGTGGGCGATGGAGAGGTCTCACGCACGTCGTCCGGTGCCCGCTGTGTTCAGTGAAATACCCTGCCCGACAAAAGGAGAGCCGTGATGTTGGCAACTCGACGTCAACCGAACGGCACGTGCTGCCAGGCGCGTCCGACTGCCACCGACAGTCCGAGCACCACCGGTCGTGACCGAACGACGATCACCAACCGTGGTGATCACGCCCGTACGGCGATCTTGACAGCGCTACGCGAATTGCTGGATCGAAACCCGATTACGGAGGTTTCAGTACAGGCGATCACTCGGCAGGCCGGTGTCACGCGAACCGCGTTCTATTTCTATTTCGAATCCAAGTACTCCGCCCTGGCGGAACTGCTGCACGGACGCACCACTGCCGCGATGCTCGATAAGTCGTTTGCGTTGCGGACACCGGGGGAGTCCACTCCGGCATTGGTCGCACGGGTCATCGCCGGTATCCGTGCCGCCCTGGCTGCCGACGACCCGGTGTGGGCCTCGTGTCGCGCATCGTCAGGCTACGAACCGGAGATCGCCGAGATCGTCGCCGCCGTGGAGGACGCGATCACTCGCCGCATCGTGGAGATCGTGTCGGCCGAGGTACATCAAGGCGCCCAACCGATCTCGACCGACCTCCCTGCTCTGGTGCGTGTCCTGACCACCGCGACGGTCGCCGGCAGTGAAACCGCGGGTGTCGGTGCGCAATCCGGCCACCTCGATCGCACTATCGACGCGGTGTCAGCCCTATGGCGGAACGCATTGTGGCCCAGGTAGTTCCAGAATTTGTGCCTTACCGGGAACTGTCGCACGTCGTTGTCGTCCACAGCTCGCGTCCCAGGTCGGACAGGCGCAGACTGAGCCGTTCCACCCGAGTGGACTGCCGCGCCTCCTGCGCATCGGCGATGGCGCGTATGACGCTTGGTTCCGCCATGAGGACCTCGTAGCCGGGCTCGGATCCGTCTGCCCGGGGTCCGATTTCAACCAGACCGAGCCGCAACAGGTTCGCGACGTAGATCGGCACCATGGTCGGCAGCGTCACGCCCGCGGTGCGGCCGATCAGCGAGGTGTTGGTCAGGACGGCTCGAGGCAAGGACCACCGCCGAGACTGCGCATAGACGTTGACCAGGGGAGAGGTGGTGCCGTCCGAAAGCGCACGGAGAATCCTCGCCTCGTCGGCAACAAGCTGGTCGACGATACGGTCGTAGAGCTCCAGCCGCGTCTCGCCCGTGCTCTGGTCCAGTGAGCGGTCCAACAACTCGGCCATTCTGGTGCGCAACGATTCGTTCGACTGCGACGAATCACTCTGTGTCGCAATGTCGGCATCGGCCGGCCGCGATGGCCCGTGCGGCGGCCCGCCGGCCTGCACGCGCGACGGCACCTCCCGCACGGGGATATCGGCTCGCCCCGCCACGGATAGCCGGCGCCGGGCGAATGTCGTGGCGGTCGCGATCAGGCCGTGCACGTCGGAGGTGGTGACCATCGTGTCATCTCTTTTCTGGAGGGCGGTTCTTTCGACTGGTGCGGGTTGGTGATCTGGCTTCCGCTGCGAGGCAGCGTGTTAGCGCTCCAGTTGCCGGATGATGGCGGCCACCGTCTGGTTGGCCGCGAGTTGCTGGTCGAGGAGCACGTTGATGACACCGCGAAGCCAGGCATAGGGGATCCATGCGCGCGGCACGGTGCTGCTGGCTCTGCGCCGGCCGACTGCGTCGACAATGCTCGCGGCAGCGTGACCGGCGTCGATGCGCTTGTTCAATGGCCAGGGCAACAGTTCGCCGATGCGTTGGCCCATCGGATCGTCATCGAGTGTGGTGCGGGCCAGCGCCGTGTCGACGATGCCGAAGTAGGAGATTCCGACCGTCACCTGGTGGGTGGCGAGCTCGATGCGCAACGCTCGCCCGAGCTGTTCGACACCGGCTTTGCTGATCATGTACGCCGCACCGCCCATGCCCGGTGCGAACGCAGCGCATGACCCGATCAGCTGAATGTGTCCGCTACTGGAGATGATGTGCTCGGTCGTCGCGCGTACGGTGTGCACCGCACCGAGCAGATTGATGTCGATAACCCGTTGGAACGCATCGGGTTCGATGGTGCGCAGGGTTGCCGGCGGCGGTGTGACGCCGGCGTTGGCGACCACCACATCGATGCGGCCCCAGGCGTGCACCGCCTGGTCGGCCGCGGCGGTCAACGCGGCGGCATCGCGCACATCGGCGACGATGCCGATGGTGTCCATCCCCAGCTGTTCCTGGGCTTTCCCGAGTTTCTCTTCGTCGACGTCGACGAGGACCACTCGGGATCCGGCCGCCACGAAACGGGAGGCCGCTTCGAACCCGATGCCTTGTGCCGCGCCGGTGATGAAAACCACTGCACCAGAAAGGGGTATCGCTGCACGTGCGTTCATCGTCCGACCACCAACTCGGCGCGGCCGGATTCGGGCGGCACGGTCGCGTAGCGGATATCGAACTCCGCGAGGCGAATTCGCCGCATCTGGCGTCGGAATGTGAAGACGAAGCCAGGCCAGAAGGTGAAATTTCGGCCAGACGGGCTCAAGTAGTAGCTTTGGCAACCACCGGAGTTCCACACCGAGTCCGCAAGGCGCCGGTCGACGTGTGCGACAAAGTTGTCGAGGGTGTCGTTCGAAACCTCGATACTGCGGATCTGACGGCGCTGCATCTGCGCGATGGCGTCGAGTACGAAGTCGAGCTGCGCCTCGATCGTCACGATCTGCGACGTATACACCACCGAGTTCGGGCCGAGGATCATGAACAGATTCGGAAAGCCCGGAATGACGGTGCCCAAGTGCGCCTTCATCTCTCCGCCGGCCCACACCTCGGCGAGGCTGCGGCCATCTCGGCCGTGAATGCGGGTGAATCCTTCGTTATGGGCCAGTTTGAACCCGGTTCCGAAAACGATGGCGTCGAGGCGATGGTGGTGCCCGTCGGCGGTTTCGATGCCGTCTTTGGTGACCCGCCGGATCGCGGCGGTTTCCACGACGGTGTTGTCCGCGGCCAGCGCGGGGTAATAGGTGTTGGAGAACGTCGGTCGTTTGCATCCGAACGCATACCTCGGTGTCAGCTTTTCCCGCAGGTTCTCGTCGCGGACCTGCCTGCGGAGATGCCATGTGCCGACGGCCGCCATCGGCTGGAGCAGCGCCGGGAGATGGACCAGGCCGGGCACCATCGCTTCCTGGACGAGGCTGACCGCCGAACGGGCTGCGCGCTGGACGAGCGGGGCCGTGCGGAACACCGAACGCACCGCGGGCCCGACCGGGCGGTCCGGATGGGGCAAGATCCACGTCGGAGTTCGTTGAAAAACAACCAGTTCGGCGGCGTCAGGCTGAATCCGCGGGATGAACTGCACGGCCGAAGCCCCGGTGCCGATGACACCGACCGCCTTTCCGCGGAGGTCGACGTCATGGCGCCACTCCGCCGAGTGAAAGGCCGGGCCCGAGAAGTCCTCGAGGCCCGGAAGATTCGGGATCGACGGCTCACTGAATGGTCCGGTGGCGAGGATCAGGACGGTGGCGGTGAAATGGTGACCGCCTGCGGTGATCTGCCAGACCTGGGCCAGGTCGTCCCATGAGGCGTCGGTGACGTCGTGCCCCAGCCGAATGTGCGACCGGATGCCGCTGTCATCGACACATCTTTCGATGTAGGCCTTCAGTTCTCGCTGGAGCGGATACAGGCGCGTCCAGTCCGGGTTTGGGGCAAACGAGTACGAGTACAGCACCGACGGGATGTCACACTGCGCTCCTGGATAGGTGTTCACCTGCCATGTTCCGCCGATGTCGCTGGCCCGCTCGAATACGAGAAAGTCGTTGTCGCCGGAATCCTTGAGTCGCATCGCCGCGCCGATCCCGCCGAAGCCGGCACCGATGATCGCGGTATGGACATGTGTGGGAGTGGGTTTGGTCATGGGTGTGTCCTTGGTGAGTGCCGGTGGCTGGCTAGAGCGCGACGGAGATCGAGTCACCCTGGGCGCGGGAAACGCAGATCATCATCGAGTCGGCGTGCTGGTCGGGCGTCAGCACGCGGTCTCGGTGCTCGACAACGCCGTCCACCAGTCGCACGCGGCAAGCTCCACAGAAACCCTGCTGGCACGAATACTGCACGTCCGGTCTGACCCGGCGGATCGCGGCGAGGGCCGACTCGTCGGCGGCGACGTCGACAGTGAGCCCCGATTCGGTGAGCTGCACGGTGAACGCTCTGCCGTCGACGATCGGTGCGGCGGTGAAACGTTCGCTGTGGAATTCTGCGGTACGGCCCGGCGCCGTCGCGGCGGCGACATCGCGAGCCCGTTCGATCATGGCGGGAGGGCCACACACATAGAACGCCGCGCTGGTTGAAGCGGCCGTACACAATTCAGCCAGATCCGGTGTGCCGTAGTGGTCGTCGGGCCGGATGAGCACCCGGTCGTGCCCGAGCTCGGTGAGCTCGTCGATGAAGGGCATCGATGCGCGCGAACGCCCGGTGTACACCAGGCGCCAGGGAACCGGGCCGGATGCCGCCGCACGCACCATCGGCAGGATCGGCGTGATGCCGATCCCGCCGGCGATGAACACGTACTCGTCGGCGGGGGCCAGGCTGAACGCGTTGCGGGGACCCCGGATCCGCAGCGTGTCGCCGACCCGGACGCGGTGCAGCTCGGCCGAACCCGAGCCGTCGGGGATCCGCCGCACGGCGATTCGATAGTGCAGGGGGTCGAATTGGTCACCGACCAGCGAGTAGTGCCGTTGCCGTCCGGCCGGGGTGAACACGTCGATATGCGCGCCCGGCGTCCAGCGGGGGAGCGGTGAACGGTCGGCCCGGCTCAAGGTGAGGCTGACGACGTCGTCGGCTACGCGTTCTGCCGCAACAACTTCGAGCCGCGCGTCGTATCCGGCCCTGCGTACCGGACGGCCCGGTGACAAGCGGTCCGCGATCCGGCTTTCGGTGAACAACCGCGAATAGCCGCGAGCCAACTGCCCCATGGCCCTGAGCGCTGGCGTCGGGTCATCGACAGACGCGGGCTGGTCGAGGAGCTCGTTCATGCGTGTGCCGCCTGCGCCGCGGGCGACACCGCGAGGTACCGCACTGCCTTGCTGATGTCGCCCATCGTCGACGGGTGAAAACCCGGTCGTAGGTAGAAGTACATCTGCGAGAACAGGAAGGACACCCCCGGCACCAATCCATGGTGGGCGGCGCGGATGTACTCGAAGGGCCACGGACGACGACGCTGCACCGTCGCGTCGTTGCGGTACAGATGCGATGCCGTCGAAAACCAGAGCAACGCAAGGCCCGAACATGCGATGAGGGCCGTGCGCGCACGGCGGGCATAGCCACCGTCGACGTACTGGTAGGCATCGAACGCGACATTGCGATGTTCGAGTTCTTCAGCGCCGTGCCATCGCAGCAAGTCGAGCATCGTCGGGTCGATGCCGGCGCGATCGAAGGCCTCGTTGTCCAACAGCCATTCGCCGATGACGGCGGTGAAATGCTCTGCCGCCGCGTAGACCCCGAGGCGCTCGCTCAGCCACGCCTTGCGCGCGGGGCCGGTGATCCCGTGGTCACCGAAAATCTTCTCTACCGCGAACTCGATGCGACGCAGGACCACACCGACGTCGACACCGTGTCCGCGCAGGTAGTTGCGGAAGCCCTCGTGCGAGGCCGCGTGCGTCGCCTCCTGTCCGACGAATCCGATGACTTCCTCTTTGAGGCGCTCGTCGTCGATGTACGGCAGGGCCTGACTGAAGACGTCGGCCATGGCCCGCTCGCCTTCCGGCAAGACCAGGTGCATCACGTTCCAGAAATGAGTGGCATAGGCCTCGCCCGGGATGTACTCCAACGGGACGCCGGACCAATCGAAGTGGACGCGGCGGGCGTTGATCGCCAGTGCCTCGTCGTTGTACTCGCGTACCACTCGTCCCGGTTTTCTGCTCGCCATCACACGCCTTCCTCGGCTCTGAGTCCTTCGCGCTACAGTGAAACACACTACATACAATTGTTTCAATGTTGCAGTGTCGACTATGGTCAGGTGCGTGCACACCGATCTTTTCGCGCTCGACACGGCCCGTGATGAGGGTGTCGAAGAGATCCTCGACGCCGCGTTGGACGTCTTCGCCAAGATCGGGATCCGGCGGGCGACCGTCGATGAAATCGCCCAACGGGCAGGGCTGGGCCGCGTCACGATCTATCGACGGGTCGGCGGGAAGAACGAGATCGTCACGGCGGTGCTCATCCGCGAATCCCAGAAGCTGTTCGAAGCGGTGCGCGCCGCGGCGGCGCGTACGGACAATTTCGCGGATCGCGTGGTGCACAGTTTTGCCACGACGATCGAGACGGTGCGCACGAACGCGGTCTGGAACCGGCTGCTCGACATCGAGCCCGACACCGTGCTGCCTCGACTGACCCTCGAAGCCTCACCGCTGCTGGCGGGCGCCGTTGCGGCGACCGCCGAAGTGCTCCGCGGTCCGGACGTTGCGGCAGTCCCGGAACCCGAGCTGCTCGCGCGAGCGGAAATCCTCGTCCGCATCACGCATTCGATCCTGCTTACACCGGCGGTACTGGCCCCATTGGAAACCTACGAACAGGTCGAGCAGTTCGCCCGGCGGAACCTGCTGCCGATCGCATCGACGCCGACACCGTAGTTGCCGCAACGCGGGGGCTTCAGCCTGCGGTTGTGCAGGCGAGCGACACCGCCCGGGCGTGGGGCGTGAGGAACGCCAGCAACGTATCCGTGTCTGCGACGCGATGCGAGGGCGCCGAGGCGGCCAATACGGCGACGAGGCTGTCGTCGGCGCCGCGGATCGGAAGAGCCAGGCAGCCGTGTCCGGGCACCAGAATTCCGCGCTGAGTGCAGAACGCCGGGCGTTCACCGCGGGCGTCTGCGGCGACGATCCGTCCGATGGCCGAGCAATCCGGTTCAGCGATGACCCGGGCCGGATCAGACAGCGGAAAATCCGGGTCGATGTCGAACAGCTCCAACGCCGGCCGCCCCGTGGACCGGTGCAGGACCAGATGAATGCCGAACCGTGCTTCGGCTCGCACGGCGTCGACTGCTTCGCGTAACCGGTCCGCCGGAGTGGAGGGGATGCCGACCAATCGGTCGATCCGCCGGCCGAGGGCGAACCCGCCCAAATCCGGTGTGCGCACCAGGTATTCGCTGTCCACCAGGACAGCGAGCAATCGGTATGCCGAGGACCGTGACATCCGCAGCCGGTGAGTGATCTCCAGTGCCGTGATCCCGGGCCCCGCAGCCGCCACCTCCTCGATGATGGACAGCGCGGCGAGCGCCGAACGCGACCCGGCGTCGGGGCGCAGCGCTCTGGTCATGACGGGCCCCGCAGGTAGCCACGCCACACCTCGGATCTGACAGTTCCCGCGTGTGTGCCGATCGACGCGAACGCGTTCGGTCGGCTGCTGCGCAATAGCCACCCGGCGGCGGCCCACAGCAGCATCCATGCCGTGGCGGCCACCGCTCCAATCCGGAACGGGCCGGTGATCGTCAGTCCCCAGAATTCGGCCACCATGGCCGTGAGAACCAGTGCGCAGGCCGGCCCGATCACCAACGCCAGCCTGCTGGGTTCGCCCACGCGCCGGAGCATTGCGGGCATCGCGCCGGCCACCGCGGCATATGCCAGCAGGTAGCCGCAGACCGCGCCGGCCATCAGCGAGCCGCATGCCGCTGCCGGGTCGGCGCCGCATGCACTCATGGCGAAAGGCACGCCGAATACGGTCGCGGTGCACACCCAGATCCCGACGGTTGGTGCCTTGCTGCGCAGATCGGTGTCGCCAAGCGCCGCCGGTAAGACGCCTTCGCGGGCCAGAGACAGCAAGACGCGGGCTGCCGCTGTCGTGAATGCCAATGCGCAGGCGAAAGACGACAGTGTCGTCGCGAGGTAGAGGGCCGGCACCAGCAACCGGCCACCGGGATCGGCAGCCAATGCCCCGAGCCACGAATCTGTCGGTGTCTGGCTCAGCGTTCCGGCTTGGGTCAAGGTCGCGAGCATCACGACGGGCCCGGCCACCAGCAGCGAGCCACGGATTGCCGCCGGCACAGTGCGCAGCGGAGCGCGGGTCTCGACCGACAGCACTGTCGCGGTCTCAAAGCCGGCGAACGCGGCCATTGCGACCGCGACACCACCAGCCAGGTGCCCGAGATCAGGGATCGGAGCCAGCACCGAATCATGTAGACGGCGTACGCCACCATGCCAGAGCAGCCACCCCGCGACCACCACCACCAGCCCCACGGCAATGGTCTCGGTCACCAGCGCGACCCGCGCCGAGATCCGGATGCCGCGAACCAGCACCACCCCGCTGAGTGCCGCGAACCCCAGGGCCGCAACGGCGACCAGCCAGCCGTGCGCCGTCAGCCCGGTCGCGGATGCCAACCGTAACGCGAACGCTGAGAATTCGGTGACCGCGACCATCCCGATACCGAGGTAGCCGAGCAACAGCGCACCGGCCGTGACGAACCCGGCCACCGGCCCGACGCCAACGGCAACGTACGTATAGAGCGAACCCGCCGCGGGCACACGCCGCGCGAATCCCCGAACCAGCCACGCCACGATCAGAGCGAGGGCGAACGCAATAGCCGTGCTCGCAACGACCGGCCCCCCGTGGGCAGCGACCAACATCGGGCTCGCCGCCGCCGCCCCGCACGGTGCCATGGCCGAAACAGACTGTGCCGCAACATCGGCAGCGCCCAGCGCGCCGCGATCCAAGCCGCCCAGTCGCGTTCGCGGGCCCAGGCCGCGCAGCGGCACCTGATTGTCCGTCAGCATCGCCGAGTATAGAAATCCCGCTGTTTCTGCCACGTTTCACCGCCGTGTCGACCGCGTATCCCGCACTGGGACAAGGCTTCCCACGCGAAGAGGCGCCGCCGCAATGCCACGGACACCGGCACGCAAATGCCTGGCAGCACGCTCGTTGGCATCCCGATCCCTTCGATACCAACGGAGGTCACGCCATGACTGTGGGCTTCACCGCAACTGCCGCCGCCGAATCGACCAGATCACACCCGAACGCTGCTCCGCCGGCAGGGTTCGACAACGACATCGCCGCATCGCTCAGCCGGGCGAGTACCCGTCGGCGTTTCGAACCGTTCGTCGACATCGACTGGGAGGCAGCTGAAAACGCGCTGGATCCGAACGACGTACGTTGGCAGCTCGACTCCGACATCGCTCCACTCGCCGCCACCGAGTGGTACGCGCGGCAACCCCTCGAGCGGCGAATCGCGATGGGCCGTTGGCTCGCCGCGAACATCCTCAAGGTGACACTGCAATTCGAGATGATGTTGATCCGCGGCGTGATCCACCACGCCGGCACCTTGCCCAACCGTTCGGTGGTGTTTCGGTACCTGCTCCATGAGCTGACCGACGAATGCCACCACATCCAGATGTTCCAGGAGTTCGTCAACCGCACGGGCGCCGATGTTCCCGGCATGCGCCGCGGGTCCCGGTTCTTCGGGCCGATTCTCGGCTTCCTCGGCGGCTACGCCAACATCTTCCTTTTCATCGGAGTGCTGTGCGGGGAACAGCCGCTCCACTTCCAGCAGACGCTGCAGCATCGGGGTTCGGCGGCCGTGCCTCCGCTGCTGAACAAGGTCACCTCGATCCACCTCGCTGAGGAAGCCAGGCACATCTCGTTCGCCAACGATTATCTGGCGCAACGAATCGCGGGCGTGGGACGGCTGCGGCGGCTGTGCTACGCCCTGGCATTTCCGATCTATCTGCGGTGGCTCATCGGCGAGATGATCACACCGCCACGGGCGTTCGCCCGGCAGTTCGGGATTCCGCGGCGCGTTTTCAAAGCCGCCTACTGGCGCAGTGCTCGATCTCGGCAGCTGTTGGCCGAGTCGGCCGCCGACGTCCGCCGTGCTGCCGAAGACCTCGGTTTGCGTACGGTCTGGACCCGCTGGCTGTGGCGGTTGTTGGGTATCGACGGCCGGTTGCCCCGGTACCGCGGTGAGCCTGATCGCAGTCAGCCGTGCAGCCGCAACCGTGCAGGCGTGGCAGTGGTGTGGAGTCGAATCGCGGCCGCGGGGATTGCGGCGATTATTGCGATGGCGGCGACGCCGGTAGGGCTGCGGATCATCACGGTGGCGGCGGCGGGAACGGCCGTATGGGCGTCGTACCACCTGCTGCGAACCCGAGTCGGTGGCGTGGTCGGCAACCAGCCTTTCGAATGGCCGCGGCTCGCTGTCTGGATCGCGTTGTGCAGCATCATGATTCCCGCTGGCGGGCTCATCGGACTCACGTTGGTCGTGCTGAGCATCCTGGCACTTGCCGAGTTCATGCCCGGCTTATGACAACCTTGCCGACTGGTAGACCGATCGGTATATTCATCGTATCGGGCTCATCGCCAGGGCCGCAAGGAGGGTGTTTCGTGGGAACAGTGCATACTCGCGCCGAACAACGACAGTTCCGGGTGTTCCGCGCGGTCGGACGTTACCTGCTCAACCCGACGGTGCGGGGTCTGGCTCGACTCGGCGCCGTCCGCCGAACGCAGGTAAGCGAATTGGAAACCCTCGGCCGCAAAACGGGGCAGCTGCGACGGGTACCGGTTTCGCCGATCTTCGACGAAACGGGGGCGTGGGTCATCTGCGGTCACGGCACGTTGTCGGGCTGGGGCGCCAACATCGAGGCCAACCCGAATGTTCGTATCCAGCAAGGAGATCGATGGCGTTCCGGCATCGCGACCTTCGTGCCGGATGACGATGTGCGCGCCCGCGTGCGGCGGTCCGGTGCGGCCGGGCCGAAGATCGCGTCCTACGGAACTGCGCCCGTGTCTGTGCGCATCGAATTCACCGACTAGACCGTTCCCGGGTGCCGGGCAGAAGCCGGAGCTCAAAACCATCGGATCAGAAGGATCGAAACGCGCCACGACGGCGCGACCGCTCCCGAATCAGCGCAGGTCTGAGCCGATTCAGTGGTGACGCAACCGTGGCGCTCACGGCGCGGTGACGCCGTCGGCGCACGGGCTTCCGTCTGTACCGGTGTTACGTTGCGGGCCGTTACGCAGGTCTGCAAGGGAAGATGGATGGTATCGGCACCCGCACGCGGTTCTGGCGCGCTCAGCTCGAGCGGCGTGCCCGCAGCAGTTCGACCGAGCAGTACGGCCGGAGCGCCGCGGCGCCGACGCGACCGCGGTGAGCTCACCCGGGTGGCGCTGTTGGCCGCCCTGCCGATCCTGAGCCTCGTCGCCGTCATCATCGGCTGGGACGCCGCGGTGCGGTTCGAACTCTTCTCCGCCCGGCTCTTGCCGGCGCCCGCGCAGGTTGTGCACGCCGCGCGTGAGATGTACAGCGACGGAACGCTGTTCGCCGACTCGGCCGCGAGCTTTCGACGGGCTCTCCAAGGGTTTGTCGTCGGATCGCTGATCGCCATCGTGGTGGGCACCCTCACCGGCCGCTCCCGTATTGCCCGGGGCCTGTTGGAACCCACCATTCAGATCATTCGGCCCATCCCGGCCATTGCGCTGGTGCCGTTGGCGATCCTGTGGTTCGGCATCGGTGAAGAGTCCAAACTGTTCCTCACCAGCCTCGGCGTCTTCTTCCCGGTCTGGGTGAACACACACGCCGGGATCGCCGCGACGCGCGACGACCATCTGCGGGTGGCGGCATCGCTGGGCTCGTCAAAGTTGTTGACGTTCACCAACGTCGTCCTGCCGGGCGCCCTGCCAGCGGTGCTCACCGGCCTGCGCCAGGGGATCGCGACATCCCTCATCCTGATCGTGGCATCCGAGCAGTCCGGTGTCACCGAGGGACTCGGCTTCCGGCTCGACCAGGCGCGCCTGTTCAGCCAACCCGACCGGTTGTTCGTCTGTCTCGCTGCGCTGGGCATCGTCGGTGCCCTCGCCGATCAGCTGTTCCACCAGGCCACGCGTCACACCGTGCGCTGGGCGAAGGAGCAGTCGTGACCGCCGGCGACATCGCCGTCGATTCGCTGACAGTGCGGTACCCGGGAGCGGGCCGTCCCGTCGTCGACGGCCTCGACCTCACCATCGAGTCCGGGGCCTTTCTGGCGGTCCTCGGGACATGCCGCTGGCCATCGCCGTCATGATCGTCGTGCTGGTGATCGGCATCGTCGTCGACTCGGTGTTCGGCCTGGCGGACAGCCAGATCCGCCGGTACTGGGGACTGGTCGACGGTGACCGCGAATGACCGGTGGCCTGAACCCTTTTCGCCTCTGGGCGTTCGGCGACGCCCACGTCGGCACCGATCGCCGGTTCGGCAGAGACAGCCTGGCCGAGGCGATATCGCAGTCTGAATTCGGTGGGTCCGACGGCGGCCCGGCGTTCGACTGGGACATCGCGCTCGATGTCGGCGACATGTCAGGCGCCCACCACCACCTTCCCGACGATGCCGAGGGGCGAGAGCTGCGGCGGCAGTTCGACAGCCTGCGACGCCATCGGCGCGAGGACATCTACAGCGTGTGCGGCAACCATGACCGCAGCGGTCTGGACGAACCCGAGGCCTGGTGGTGGCAGAAATGGGTCGACCCGCTCGGGCGGCACACGGCGTTTTCCGGCGTCGACAGTGCGCGCCGGCCCTTTCCGGTCGACGGCGTGTGGCAGCACTACTCGTTCCGGGTGGGGAACCTGTTGTTTCTCATGCTGAGCGACCGCAATGAACCCACGCAGTCTGTCGGTCGCGGCCCGTTGGGCGGTAACCCTGGGGGAGTTGTCAGCGGCGAGACGTTCCGATGGTGGAAAGCCATGGTGCTGGCCAACCCCGACGCGATCATCGTGACGGTGCACCACTACGTTCTCAAGGACACCACCGTCGCCTCGGGAGAGTGGGAAGGTGTGCGCCGCGATGCCGACGGCCGGTTGGTGGAGCACTATCACCGGCCGTTCGAGGCAGGCACACCGCAAGGGGCGTCATACCTGTACTGGGTGGACAGCCGGCCGGACTCGGGCGCTTTCGAACAGTTTCTGGCCGCGCATCCGGGCCGGGTTCAGCTGTGGATCGCCGGGCACACCCACACCCATCCCGACGACAATTTCGGCGGCAAGAGCCACATCGAACAACGCTGGGGCACATGGTTTCTCAACGTCGCCTCGCTGAGCCGGCACCACATGCCGATCACGACGCTGCCGCTGAGCCGGTTGTTGACGTTCACCCCGGGCAGCGCGGAAGTCCGGGTGCAGTGCTACCTGCACACCAGCCAGCACGGGCCGCAGGGTTGGTATGACAAGGCGGAGAAGGTGATTGCGCTGCAGGCGCCGTTTCGCTGGAGCGGTTCACCGGCGGACTGACCCGAGAACGTCAGCTGCGCAGCGTCTGGTGGGGACTGCAGCCGAAGGTCTGCCGGTAGGTCACCGCGAATCGCCCGGTGTGGGCGAAACCCCAGCGGAGGGCGACGGCGCTCACCGTGGTGGTCGCGACATCGCCGGCCAGCAGCTCGCTGTGGGCTCGGTGCAGCCGGGCCGTACGCAGGTACTGCATGGGCGTGGTGTCCAGATGCCGGCGGAACATGTACTGGACCGCTCGCGGTGTCACGTAGATGGCTTCGGCGATGTCGCTGAGGGCGATATCGCGGTGGGCGTTCTCGTCGATGAACGCGATCGCGCGGCGCAGCAGTGGTTCGTTCGAATCCCGGCGATCGACGGGGTCGGTTCGGTTGTCGCCGTATTGGGCAGTGCGGCAAGCACACTGGCGGCCAGATGCTGGGAGGCGGTGGCGGCCACGAGTTCTGACGTACGTGCCTCCGGTGACGGCAGCACGTGATCCCGCAGATAACCGATCAGCGCTCCGAGTTGGCGCCCCGCCGCGGCCGAGACGGGCCGGTGTCCGAGGAGCCGCACGGGTTGTGACCGCCGACCGGGGCCGGTGTTCGCGACGCGGTTCAGTAGTGCGGGATCGAACATCGTGAGGTCGTAGTGCGCGTGCGACAGCCGGCCTGTGTAGGGGAGCTCCGGTGGCGCCAGGAGCGTCACGTCGCCGGCGGTGAAGGCGTCGGACGGTTCGCCGATGATGTCCTGTTCGAGCACGCCCGAATGCATGCGGCAGATGCAGACGCGCTCCAGGGGGTTGACGGCATAGCCGACGCTGTAGGTGAAGTGGAGTTCGTCGATGCTGACCGTGCCGGCTCGTTGCCGTTCGTGGCGCAGCAACGTCTGGTCGTCGTCATCGGTTTGCAGGCGCATCTTCGCGTACCTGCGGCCCAGGAACTCCTCGGTGGCACCGAGATCTTCGCTTTCGAATATTCCCGTGTCCACATGACTCCCATCCGCTGCACGTACCGGCGGCCGAGCAGCAGGTTATGAACGCTGCCTGCGATGTCAATCGTAGGACTATCCAACAAACGCAAGGTCACGTTCGCAAACGCTTCGCTTGATGGCCTTAACACCGGCGGTGAGCGCGGCTACCGTCAGCTATCTCTTCACCGGAACTGAGGGGTTGCACTTGTCGAGGTATCGGCCCGGCCATCGCGTGATTGCGTCGACAAGTGCGCACCGCTGTGTCTGAGACACCGATTGACGAGCCCGCAATGGAGACCACCGCCGCCCAATGGGACGCGGTCACGGTCCTGTCCGGCGGTCACGCGCACGACATCGGCAGGTTCCAGTTCTTCGTCGCCGAGCAGCGCTGGGTGTGGTCCGACGAGGTGGCCCGTATGCATGGCTACCGGCCGGGACAGGTGCAACCCACCACCGAACTGCTGTTGAGTCACAAGCATCCCGACGACCGTGCCAAGGTCGCCGACATCCTCCAGCGGGTGCAGTCGGGCGGGCTGTTCAGCAGCCGGCATCGGATCGTCGACGTGCACGGGCAGACGCATTGGATGGTGGTGGTGAGCGATCATCTGACCGACTCGGCGGGGAAGGTGATCGGAACCCAGGGCTACTACATCGACGTCACTGCAAGCCTGCAGTCGGACCTGACGGCGGCCATGGGCCACGTCGTCGAATCTCGCGCGACCATCGAGCAGGCCAAGGGCATCTTGATGATCGCTTATGACGTCGATGACGCCCGAGCCTTCGAGATTCTCAAGTGGCGTTCGCAGGCGACCAAACAAAAGCTCAAAGACGTTGCGGCACAGTTGGTCGGTTCCTTGCGGCGCACCGGTCTGTCGGCCGAGAGCATCAGCACCATCGACCAGCTGCTCCTGGCCGACGAGCGATCCGCGCAGTAGGCGCGAATCGCATCGCCGGCGTGCGTGCGGCTACAGCGACTTGCCGACCAGTGCGGCGAGATCTCCGATGCGGTTGGAGTAGCCCCATTCGTTGTCATACCAGGACACGACCTTGGCTTGGTTGTCGATGACCTTGGTCAGTCCCGCATCGAACAGCGAACTGTGCGGGTCGGTGACGATATCGGACGACACGATCGGCGCGTCGTAGTACTTCAAAATCCCCTGCAGCGGACCCTCGGCCGCCGCCCGCATCGCCGCGTTGATGTCCGCCGCACTCGCTGATTTCCCCAGCTCCGCGGTCAGATCGGTCACCGACCCCGTCGGCACCGGCACCCGCAACGCATACCCGTCCAACTTGCCCTTGAGCTCGGGCAACACCAACCCGATCGCCTTGGCCGCCCCCGTCGAGGTCGGCACGATGTTGATCGCCGCCGCCCGCGCCCGCCGCAAATCCTTGTGCGGCCCGTCCTGCAGATTCTGATCCTGCGTATAGGCGTGAATCGTGGTCATCAACCCGCGCACGATCCCGAACTCATCGTTCAACACCTTGGCGATCGGGCCCAGACAATTCGTGGTGCACGACGCATTCGAGATGATGTTCTGACTACCGTCGTACTTGTCGTCATTGACACCCATCACGATCGTGATGTCCTCACCGGTCGCCGGTGCGGAGATGATCACCTTCTTGGCCCCGGCCTCCAGATGCCCGCGGGCCTTGGCCGCATCGGTGAAAATGCCGGTCGATTCCACCACGATGTCCACACCCAGATCACCCCACGGCAGCGCCGCCGGACCGTCCTTGACCGCCAGCGCCTTGATCTTGGTGTCCCCGACGATCAGGGTGTCCCCGTCCGCGCGCACCTCATAGGGCAACCGGCCCAGGATCGAATCGAACTTCAACAGATGCGCCAACGCATCCGTCGAGGTCAGGTCATTGACCGCGACGATCTCCAGATCGGCGTTCTTCCCCGCTGCCTTTTGCGCATCCAGGGCCCGGAAGAAGTTACGCCCGATACGCCCGAAACCGTTGACGCCGATCCGAATAGTCACTGCCGATACTCCTCGCTTGATCGTTTCAGAACGAACCATACACCCATTAGGATTTTCTGCAAGCTAATTATGTATTTCAAATACCTAACTAGCCCTGACTTACGCTTGCGCCGGCGTGTGTCGCCTTGCTTCAATGGCAGCCATGGCGCTCAGCGGCACGTCGGTGTCACCCACTGCCGGCGAAGTGTTCGCCGTGATCAGGGATCACCGGGCTATTACCCGCAGCGAGATCGGCCGAATCACCGGTCTGTCGCGCACTGCGGTGACTGCGCGAATCGCAGCGCTGGAAGCCGACAATCTGGTGATCGAGCCCGAGCACGTGGCAACGACGGGCGGACGTCCGGCGGCGCAGCTCATGTTCAACGTGGATGCCGGCATCGTCTTCGCGGTGGCCATCGGGCGGAGCCGCACGCAGCTGGCGTTGTGCAATCTCGCCGGCGACATCCTTGCTACCGCAGACATCGATCAGGAGCCCGGTATGGGCCCGGACGATCTGATGCCCGATCTGGTGAAGCGGCTCGGCGAACTCCTGGACGACTCCGGGCGCCGCGGCGACCGCATATTCGGCATCGGTCTGAGTCTGCCCGGCACGGTCGATCGGCAGCTCGGGGCGAGCCTGGACTCGCCGAACATGAGCGGTTGGGACGGTGTGCCGTTGGCGCCGTACTTCCGGCATCTCGCCGACGCGCCGGTGGTCATGGACAACGACGCCAATGTGATCGCACTGGCCGAACGCCGCTTCGGATTCGCCGATGTGCAGGACATGCTGGTCGTCAAGGCATCCACCGGGTTGGGCGCCGGCATCGTGATGGGAGGCCAACTCCGGCGCGGCGCGGTGCAGGCAGCGGGGGACTTCGGGCACAGCAAGATCGCGGCGGCTGCCGGTATCTCGTGCCGCTGCGGTGACACGGGTTGCGTCGAGGCGGTCGCCGGTGGCTGGGCGATCGTGCGCGATCTGCGGCGTGAAGGGTATGCCGTGGGCCACCTGCGTGACGTCGTGGCGTTGGCGCACAGTGGGGATGCCAAGGCCCGCAGCAAGATTCGTGACAGTGGTCGACATGTCGGCGAAGTGCTCGCGGCCGCGGTCAACCTGATCAACCCCGCCGTGTTGGTCGTGGCCGGTGACATGGTCGGTGCTTACGACGTGTTCGTGGCCGGTCTGCGAGAAACCTTGTACGGCAACGCCAGCACCTTGGCCACCCGCACGCTGCAGGTCGTCCCGTCGGTGCTCCAGGAGCGCGTCGGCATCATCGGCTGCGCGACCACGGCGCTCGATCACATCTTGAGTCCGCAGATGGTCGATACCTCTCTGCAGACCAGGCTGGCCCAGTCACGTACCTGATGCTCGCGCCATGCGGCGGATGAGTTTCCGGGTGGCTCTTTCCAGGATCTCCTGAGCCGCAGCGTCATTCCGCTGCTTCTCGGCACGCCTGACGGCCGCGGAAATCGTCTGACCTTGTTCGTACGCCGTCACCACCCGGGGATCGACATACGAACTTCGCGCCACCGCAGGGGTGTTGCCGAGTTCGTCGGCGACCTCGCGGAAGACCGAAGTCCGGGCGCGGCGGATGGCTGCCTTCGTATCCGCCGGCGCGACGGAGGCGAAGCCCGCGGCGGCCATCACGGTGCCGTGCCATGTTCTCAGGTCCTTGACGCTGTACTCCTCGCCGACAAGCTCTTTGAATCGGGCATTGAGGTCGTCGGCATGGAGCTCTACGCACCCCGAACCGGTGCGGCAGTAGAAGAGTCGATCGGTTGGGTCTCGTCCGCGGCGTAGCGCTCGGACCGCTCGGACCACTTGTTGGTCTGCCAGTTCCAGATGGCGCTGTACGCCGCTCTTCGCCGGGTAGTCGAATATCACTGTGCCGCTGCGCACCTCGACGTGTTCGCAACGCAGCGTGGCCAGTCCGCGCGAGTCGTTCTCCTGGGCGTACTCCTCGCCGCCGGCGCGGAAATACCCGAGGTCGATCAGATGCAGGGCCACCGCGAGCACGCGCTCGCGGTGCAATCCGCGGCCGCTGAGGTCGGCTGCGATCCGATTTCGCCACTCGGGCAGCGCCGTGGAGAGCTGGAGCACGCGGTCGAACTTCTCCTCGGTGCGTTCCTGCTGCCACACGGCGTGATAGAGGTACTGGCGGCGTCCCGCGGCGTCGGTGCCCACCGCCTGGATATGTCCGTTGCGGTGGGGGCTGATCCAGACTTTTCCGCCACGCCGGTGGTATCACCAGTTCGCGAATCCGTTGCAGCGTCGCTTCGTCGGTGACGGGAGTGCCGTCGGCGTCGTAGTAGGAGAAGCCGTTGCCGCGCCGTCTGCGCGTGATCCCGGGCGATGCGATGTCGCTATGTCGCAGCCTCATGGCTCACCTGCCCGGTGTCTGTGTCGCACCGTCCGTCCTTACCCCGGTTCGCCTGCGGCGACACCTCGTCGACGCGGGCGTCAACCCCGGCGGTACCGGGCAAAATGATGCGTAGGTCACAGTGTCCTACATCACACCCTGAGCAGTCTGCTCAACATTTCCGCTGGCTGTTGACGTGCTCATCGCGACACGGCAGATTTCGCTGCACCGATTGCTTGTGGTTGGCTTTGCCGCTCCCGATCTGCTTTGGAGATTGCGGGACACGAGGGTCGGAGGTGCGAGCGGCTCGGGGCTGCGGGCACCAATCCTGCACAGGCAACAACACACTGAGGAAATTGATGTCTCGTTCACGTCTGACCAACGCCGTCACCATCCGTCGCCTGGCGGCCGCAATCGGCGCCGGCGCTCTCGTGACCATGGGGGCCGCCACCGTCGCGGTTGCCGAACCGGCGCGGGAGAACCCGGTGGGCGCCAATGGCTCGACGACCACCAAGGAGGCGCCTCCCACCGCGCCGCTGACCCCGTCGGCCAGCCCCGTCGTCAAGGCCGCGCCCTACGGCAAGAGCTAGATAGAAGCTGAAAGGCCAACTGTCGCAAGCTGTTCACAACGGCAAGCGACAGTTGGCCTTTCGGTCGACGAACTCATGCGCGCGGCATGATCATCACCGGGACCGGTGAATGACGCAGGATTTTCGCCGCTGCCGATCCGAGGAACACCCGGGCGGACTGCCCGGCCGCGCCCGACCCGAGCAACAGCACATCACCTGATGCCCAGCCCGTGTTCTCCACGGCCTGCTGCCAATCTCGCCCGCTGCTGACGACCATGTCCACATCGGACACGGCCAGATCCTCGCGAATTCTGTTGAGCTGCTTGGTGACATCGTCGGCGGTGCGTTTCGACCACTGCGCGACCACCATGTCCTCGGCACCCGCCTCGAGCGAGGGCCCGCCGAATGCCCAGGCGGGCCGCACGGTGTACGCCACGACCCGCAGCTGGGCATTCCAGTCCTTCGACAGCTCCGCGGCCGCCCGGATCAATCCGTTGGTGTCGGCCTCGCCGCCGTAGGCCGCGGTGAGGCGGCGGATCGGTTCGTGACTGAAGGCGTATCCGCGCGGCGCGATCGCCACCGGCACCTGCGCGGTGTGCACCAGCCGCTCCGTCACGCTGCCGAGAGCCACGCGTCCCAGCAGGCCGGACGACGACGATCCGAGCACCACGGCGCGGGCCTCGAACTCCTGCGCGAGCTCGAGCAAACCGGTTGGGATGGAACCGGATTCGTGAACCAGCGTGGGTACGTCCGGTCGCCCGGGGAGGCCGTTGACGACGGCCTGCAAGGACTGGGCCGTCTGCGCCTTCACGTGGCGCAGGTATTCCTCCTCGACGGGGTCGTTGCGCGGCGGCCACGAGCGCTCGAGAACCGCTGCCGCGATGACCTTCTCGCCCGTGGTCCTCGCGATCTGCACAGCGAGGTTGATCGGGGCGCTGCCCTGCCGGGAGGCGCTGAACCCGGCGATGATCGTCACGCGACAGGCTCCTCGGCGGGAGTCATCGCGATCACGTTGGTCACCGGGATGTTGTAGTCGGACCGGGCGCGGTCGACCACATCGAAGCGGTGCCAGATCGACTGTTCCGGTGGCTCTGTCGCGATGACGATCTGATCCGGGTGGAATTCGTCGACGCCGGCGGCCAACGCGCGCAGCGGGCGGTAGTCGCCCAGCTTGCCGTCGGCCTCCAGGTTCGCCGAGTGCAGCGCCGCCAGCGTCTGGTCGAGACGTTGCTGGGCAAGGACTTTGGTGGCCTCCCAGACATCGAGGGGGCTGTGCGAGGCGGCGGCGCCGGTCTCGATCGGGCTGACCGGCACCACGACGTGATAGGTCGTGGCGTTGTCGGCGCCGATGGCGCGCAGTTCGTCGAGCAGCTCCTCGGAGCCGACGGTTTCGTTGGCCAGCACCAGCACTCGGTGCGGCCGCTCGGTCGCGATGACGGGCTCCGGGACCGGCCGGCGGGAGTTGAACCAGCGGTTGGCGAAGAACAGCCCGATCACCACGGCCCAGGACAGCAGGCTCAGCGTCAGGGCCCTTCGGTTGTCTCCGCCCTGGACGTACATCTGAACCAGGATGGCGGTCATCGCCAGCGCCGTGATGATCGACAACACGGGGAACAGCCACATTTTGACCTTGAGCTTGTCGCCGCCGTTGCGGTACCGCAGCACGATCTGGGAGATGGCGATCAAGAGGTAGACGAAGAGGATGACGGCGCCGCTGGAATCCAGCAGGAACTTGAAGATGAAATCGGGCGAGAAGGCCGAGGCGATGACACCCAGGAAACCGATGACCGACGATGTGAGAATGGCGGCCGCCGGAACGCCGCGACGGGTGACGGAGACGAGCTGGGCGGGCGCCTCTCGGCGGGCGGCCAGCACGAACAGCATGCGCGAGGCGGTGTACATGCCCGAGTTCAGGCAGCTCAGGACTGCGGTCAGGACAACCGCGTTCATGATGTGGTCGGCGTAGGGGATACCCATCGCGGTGAAGGCCGAGACGAACGGCGACGCGGCGAGCTGCTTGCCGTTCCACGGCAGGATGGTCACCAGCAGGAACGCCGAGCCGACGAAGAAGACGGCGATGCGCATGATGACCGAGTTGGCGGCCTTGGCGACAGCGCGCTCGGGGTCGGTGGACTCGGCGGCGGCGATGGTCGCGATCTCGGCGCCCACCATCGAGAAGATCACGGTGACGACACCGACGGTGACCGCGGACGAGCCCAGCGGGAAGAACCCGCCGTGCGCGGTCAGGTTGGAGAAATCCATGGATTTGTGCGGCCACAGACCGAGCACGAAACAGGAGCCCAGTCCGATGAAGACGATGATGGCCGCGACCTTGATGCTGGCGAACCAGAACTCGAACTCGCCGAACGATGACACCGAGAACAGATTCGTCGCCGTCATCGCGATCAACAGCAGTAGGGCGGTGAGCCATATCGGTGCCGAGGGCAGCCAGTACCGAATGATCTTCGCGCCGGCGATGGCCTCGAATCCGACGACGATCACCCAGAAGTACCAGTACAGCCAGCCGATCGAGAAGCCGGCCCAGTTGCCCAAGGCGTTGCGGGCGTAATCGGCGAACGAGCCGGTCGACGGATTGGCCACCGCCATCTCGGCGAGCATCCGCATGATCATGATGATCAGCACGCCGGCGAGCGCATACGTGATGAACGTGCCGGGACCGGTGTCTTTGATGACGACACCGGAGCCGACGAACAGCCCGGCACCGATCACGCCCCCGATCGCGATCATGGACAGTTGGCGTTGGCTCAGTGCCTTGTTGAGGGTCGGTGTCCCGCTCACGTCGTCTCCTTCGCGCTGCCCCGACGGCGTTGTCAGGGCGTTTTCAGCCCACGCCCAGCGACAGATGTGAGCTGCACCACTATTTGGTGTGTGCGAATACTAAGCCGGTCAGCAAGGCACGCGGGGGCCAAAGGAGGCGCCATCTTGTCGGAACATCCGGCCGTTTTTCCGACAGCAGTCGGAAGGCCGCCGGCGCCTGGTATCAGCGGCGGCGCAGTCGGGCCAGCCGGATGCTGAGCATGAGATCGAAGCGGGCTTCGCCGTCGGTGAGGTCGGTGACGTCTTCACCGAGTGCCTGGGTGATCTTCTCCAGGCGGTAGTACAGCGTCGAGCGATGCAGGTGCATGGTGTCGGCCGCGCGTCGGGCATCGCCGCCGGAGGACAGATAGGCCTCGAGTGTCTGGATGAGGTCGTCGCGTCCCTCGGCCAAGAGCGCCGCGACGCCCGGATGGATCAGCGCGTCGAGTTCGTCTGGAGCGTCGGCGAGGCTGTCGGCGAGCAGCGCGACCGCCCGCCACGACCCGGCCGCGGTCCAGTCGAGCGCCGCCTCGCCCGGGCCGGCGCCCGCGGCGGCCAGGGTGCAGGCCAGCCGGGCATCCCGAAATGACTGGGCGGCCTGGGCCAGGGGCAGCCGGCTACCGGACCAGCCGATGACCGGCGCGTCATCGAAGGTGGCCCGGATCGACGAGGTCACGGTCTCGGCGAGTCGCTGCGGCGGGACCCGCACGTGCGCGGGGCAGAAGGCGAAGACGCTCACGGGATTGCCGGGCAGGAGGAACCAGTTGTGCGTTCGCTCGACGGTGGACAGCCGCAGGCGTAGTGCGGTGAGACGCTGCTCGGTCTCCGCGGCGTCCCCGGACGGGACGAACGCGAAGACGGTGAGCAGGCTGTCCGGCTGTGCCATGCCCTGGGCGCTGAGCTCGAGGAGCACCGCGTTCAGCGGCTCGCCCGCACCGGCCGCCAACAGGCGGGTGAGCACGGCCTGACGCGCGGACTCGACGGCCCGCTCGGCGGTCTGGCGCCGATCCAGGACCGCCACCAGATCCGCGCCGGCCTGGTTCGCCAGTGCACGTTCGGCCGCGCTCAGTGACTGCTCCGGGTCGATCACCCACAGGTAGCCGAAATGGTTCGCGGCCGATCGAACCGGCACGCAGTACCGCGCCACCATGGCGTACTGGGGCAGCGGCGGAATCGCGACGCCCGGGTCGGCGTCATCGATTCCGAGGGTCTGAAGCTCCGCTATGACTTCGGGTTTCGTGGTGCGCTCGAGGAGGCTGTGCATCCGCACGTCGTCGACGGTCCCCAGCTGGCGGCTGAAGGTCATGGGCGTCATCGCCGTGTCGTCCAGCAGGACCGCGCGATTCAGCGATCGGGCCAGCAGGTCGACGATCAGCTGAATGTGGGCACTGGGATCGGTGCCGTGCGGTTCCGCCATACGCTCCCATTCGGATCTGTGTCGGCGGCACTGCGCTCACAGGAACCGCAACGTTTGTTGCCGGTATCGTCGCACGCGCTCCGCGGCGGACGGGGCGTTGACGGTGGAGACGGACGATGTTGCCCGCAGTGTGGTCGGAAGTGCGTTGGGCCTTCACGCCGCCGCGCACCTGGCTGCTGGGCGTGGCGGCCAACGTCGTGCTCGCCCTGCTGTGGCTTGCCGTGGAGCCGCTGACCTCCGGGGGACGACATCACCACGATTGGGTGATCCTGGTCGGCACGTACTTCTCGTCGTTCGTGCTCGCCGACACCACGACAACCAATGTGCTTGGCGCCGACCATGATCGGGTCCGGCAGCGGCTGGCCGAATCGGTGTCGCCATGGCGGATATTGCTGCAGAAGAACCTGGCGCTGCTGATTCTCGTCGGACTTCCGACGCTCGTGGTTGCCGCGGTGCTCACCGTCTGGTTGGAGACTCCGGCCCGGCTCGGTGTGACGATCCCGAATGTTGCGGTGCCGATCGTGTCCTGGCTGGGCGTGGGCAATGCGGTGTCGGTATTGCTGCCGGTTGCTGAAGTGCGGTTGGTGCAGCGGTGGGGCCAGCGTCACGACCGGCGCCGTATCGCATTCTGGCTGTCGTCGCTGGTGCTGCCGTACGTTCTGTATTTCGTCGCCGACCCGGTCGGCGGGGTGGAGCACCGGGAATTGTGGCGGAAGCTACCGAACGCCGTCGCCCATGTTTTCGGTCCCGTCCTCGGCCGCGACACCAAAAGCGCTGTGCACCTTGGTATCGCGGTCGGCGTGTGGATCGCCGGGACAGTGTTTGCCGATTGGTGGGTGCGGCGCCGTGGCGTGCAGTTCCGATAGCGGCTACGGGGCCGGCGCTGCGTCAGGTGCCGTCGCGGCCTGCTCCGGTCCCGGGAGCCACGGTGCGCTCGCCGGTATATGGGCCGGCGCCGCGGTGGACGGCGGAGTCCCGGCGGGCGCGGGCCGACCGCGCCCGGCCTGATCGGCGGCCTGGATCGTCGTCGATGACCACGGCGCGGGTCCGGCCAGTGCATCGGCCGCCCACCCCGCCTGCAGTTGCCTCACGGCGAAGTTCACGCCCTGGTTGACCAATCCGCTGTCCACGTAACTGTTGTGGGCGTCGAAGCTCGATCCGTGGGCATCGCACACCAGGTCGTTGGGGGCACAGAGATCGGTGGTTTTGGGTTGGTAGACCGGGCCGACCGTGACAGCGGGAGAGCCGATGGCGCGCATGAACCGTGGCGAGGGCTTACCGAACAAGGCTACGGCGGCAACGTGATCCGCGACGTCGGGTGGCATGGGAGTCGGCACTTCGGCGGCGGAGATGCCGTCGGGAATGGTGCCTGCGGTGACGAAGCCCGCAACGGCGGCGCCCTGTGAGAACCCGCCGAGCACCATCTTGGTCCGGGGGCAGGCCGCCGCGGTCGTCACGATTTGCCTACGCGCGTCACGGATTCCGTCGACGGCGGTGGGGAAGTCGGTGGTCGCGGGATAGTCGACCGCGTACACGTCAAGGGTTTTCGGGATGATGGCGGTGCGCAGCGAATCGATGAACGCCGTCCCGACCCCGCCGGGTCCGGGCGCTTCGTCGGTGCCGCGGGCGAATATGACCTGGGCGTCGGGGCATTCGGCCGCGTGTGCTGTCTGCGGTAGGGCCGCGGAGATCAATCCTGGCGGTACCACCAGGATTGCGGCCGTAGTCAGGCTTCTGATGCGGCTTCTGCTTTTGCTTGGCCTCACGGGTTCATGCTGACACACCGGCACCCCATCCGCTCGTTAGCTGGGCCCGGCGCGTTCGAATCGTGACATACCAAGAGTCGGTTATTGCGTGTTAGCGGTGACGAATTCGGCGATGGCGCGCCGGCTACCGCAGCGTCATGACGGTGAACGCGACGACACTGACGACGACGATGCAGGCGCGTAAGGCGTTGGGCGGCAGGCGGCGTCCGATCCTGGCTCCGATGTAGCCGCCGATGGTCGAGCCGACGGCCAGCAGCAGCGCCGGTAGCCAGGCCACCTGGCCGACGACGATGAAGATGATGGCCGCGACCGAATTGACCAGTCCCACAGAGATGTTCTTGACGCCGTTGAGACGCTGCAGATCTTCTGACACGAACAGCCCGAACAGGGCCATCATGATGATGCCTTGCGCCGCACCGAAATAGCCGCCGTATACCGCGCACCCGAACACGCCCGCGTAGAGCGGCGCGGCATGGTCGGTGGACCGCGGCGCGCCGCGCCGGGCATCCAGCGCGCGGCGCAACAGGGGTTGCACCAGCACCAGCGCGCCGGCCAGCAGGATCAGCCATGGCACGACCGCGGTGAAGGCGCCGGGTGGCAGTTTGAGTAGCAGCACGGCGCCGACGATCGCGCCGGCCAGCGACACCACCCCGAGCCGGAGGATGCGGGCGCCCTGGCCGCCGAGCTCGTGCCGGTAGCCGTAGGCACCGGTGAAGTTCCCCGGCACCAGGCCGACCGAATTGGACATGTTGGCCACCAGTGGCGGGTAACCGACGGCCATCAGCACGGGGAAGGTGATCAGGCTGCCGGAGCCCACCACGGCATTGATCACTCCCGCGGCGACGCCGGCCAGCAGCACCGCCGTGATCGCGAGGGCGGTCAGGATCGCGTCTTACTGTGCGGTCTCACCCCGTGAATTCTTCACTGGCGTTCCTGTGCGGTTGCAGTGGCCTGGAAGAACTGCTCGACGTCCGCGGTCGTGAGCGTCTCGACGCCGATGAGTGCCAGGTCGGCGAGCCGCTCGGGTGTCACCTGGGACGTGGCGTCGGTGACCAGCGCGGCACGGAAGTCCCGCTCGGAGGCGTCGAACAGGGTGGCGCGGGGACAATTCGGCAGATTGCAGCCGGCCACCACGACCGTGTTCACCGCGAGGTCGCGCAGATGCTCTTCCAGCGCCGTGCGGTAGAACGCCGACCACCGTGGTTTGAACATGACGACCTCGCCCGCCGCCACCTGCTGGACGCCGCCGGCCAGTAGTGAGTCGTAGTCCAGGGGGTGCGCCAGCAGTTCCCCGGGTACCGCGGCGCCGTCGGTGTGCGGTGCGGCGATCTGCTTGCCGGACTCGATGGCGGCCCGGCGCGGCGGGTCGGCGTCGCTGCCGCCGGGGACGTACAGCCGCACGATGTGCACGATCGGCCGGTGCGCCGCGCGGAACGCCGCGAGCAGCCGGGCCATCGCGGGCACCCGTTCGGCGGTGCCGTCGACCTGCGACGGACCCGAGACGAAATCGTTCTGCACGTCGATCAGCACCAGGGCGCTGCGTGCCAGGTCAGGGGAGGTGTAGTCGTGGCCGGCAGACACGGTCCCGATCTTTCCAGACAACCCGCCGGCGTGAGCCACTCTTGACGACCCGATCGCGGCAATGCTAAGCAACTGCACAGCATTTGTTGCGCGCCCACCCCGGGCGCGGGCTCGCTGACGATGAGAGGCACGCGATGACGCTGCAGTCGGTCTTGGAGGACATCCAGAAGCGCCCGGGTACGGGTGAGCTCATCCCGATCATCGATCCGGTGAGCGAGGAGCAGATCGGCGAGTTCACCGATTGCGGCCCTGAGTTCGTCGACGAGGCCGTCGCCCGCGCCAAGTCGTCCTTCGAATCCGGTGTCTGGTCCGGTCTGCCGGGCCGGGAACGCGCCAAGATCCTGTGGCGCATCGCCGACCTGATCGACGAGCACGCCGCCGAGTTCGCGGCCATCGACTCGGCCAACACGGGCATGATGAAGATGCAGTCCGAGCTCGTCGTGCCGACGTGCGCCGAGTTCTTCCGCTACTACGCCGGCTGGTGTTCGAAGATCAACGGCACCGCCTACGACATCCGCACCAGCGGCATCGCGTCGGACGCCTACGTCGACCAGCACGGCTACACGCTGCGTGAGCCCTACGGCGTCGTCGGCCTGATCTTCCCGTGGAACGGCCCCATCTTCAACGCCTGCGCCAAGATCGCCCCTGCGCTGGCCGCGGGCTGCAGCAGCCTGGTGAAACCCGCTGAGGAGACCCCGCTTTCGGCGCTGCTGCTGGACCGGTTGATCCACGAGGCGGGCGTGCCCGAGGGGGTCGTCAACCTGATCACCGGGTACGGCCACACCGCGGGCGCCGCCATCACCGCGCACCCCGACGTCGAGAAGGTCGCGTTCACGGGTTCGACGGAAGTGGGCAAGGAGATCGTCAAGGCTTCGGCGGGCAACCTCAAGAAGGTCATGCTGGAACTCGGCGGCAAGTCGCCGGTGCTGATCTTCGACGACGCCGACCTGGACAAGGCCATCTTCGGTGCGGCCATGGGCATCTTCATCCACTCCGGCCAGGGATGTGTGTGCGGCTCAAGGATTTTCGTGCAGCGCGGCGTCTATGACCAGGTGGTCGAGGGTATCGCGAACGTCGCCAACTTCATGAAGTACGGCGGACCGGAGGAAGAGGGCGTGATGAGCGGCCCGCTGATCAGTGCCAAGCAGCTGAATCGGGTTCTGGGCTTCATCGACGAGGGCAAGAACGACGGCGTCGAGATCGTCGCGGGCGGGTACCGGCTGGACCGCAAGGGCTATTTCGTGCACCCGACGGTGCTGACCAACGTCGATCCCGGCATGCGCCTGTACCAGCAGGAGATCTTCGGGCCGGTGGTCAGCATCCTGCCGTTCGACACCGAGGACGAGGCCGTCGCCATGGCGAACGACACGAGCTACGGACTGGCGGCCACCGCGTGGACCACCAACGTCAGCCGGGCGCACCGCATCGTCAAACGCCTGCAGGCCGGCAGCGTTCAGGTCAACTGCCAGTTGGTCTTTGACCATGACCTGCCGTTCGGTGGCTACAAGCAGTCCGGCTGGGGTCAGGAGTTCGGTCGCGAAGGCCTCGAGGCCTACCTGAAGAACAAGAGCGTGATCGTCCAGTTGTAGCCGGCCCTGGGATTTGTGCACGTTTTTCCGCGCAGACCGCGAAGAATCGTGCACAAATCCCCGGGAGGACGCGGTGTGGTGGAGGTCACATGTGGGTGTGACCTCAGAACCTTCGGGTCCGTAACCGTAGGTTGGCGAGACTTACGGTTGCGTACCTCGTGGCGGGACGCGGATCCTGAGGTGCGTGAGCCACTACATCGCCAATCTGCGCGATATCGAATTCAATCTGTTCGAAGTGCTGCCGCTCGGCGCGGCCCTGGACGCGGGTGGCTACGGCGACCTCGATGCCGATACCGCGCGATCCATCCTCGACGAGGTCTCGAAGCTCGCCGAAGGCGTTGTCGCCGAGACGTTTGTCGAAGCCGACCGCAACCCGCCGGTGTTCCTGCCCGACGAGCACCGCATCACGGTGTCCGAGGAGCTGGCCAAGACCGTGCGGGTGGTCAAGGAAGCCGAATGGTGGCGCCTGGGCCTCGATGAGCGCGCCGGTGGGACGCTGGCGCCGGCGGCGCTGGTGTGGGCGACGCAGGAGATGCTCATCAGCGCGAACCCGTCGGCGACGTTCCTGTACGGCCTGGGGCCGGCGATGGCGCACACGCTGGCCGAGGTGGGTACCGAGGAGCAGCAGCACTGGGCGCGGACGGCCATGGACAAGGGCTGGGCGGGCACCATGGTGCTGACCGAGCCGGACGCCGGCTCCGATGTCGGGGCGGGACGGGCCAAGGCCATCGAACAGCCCGACGGCACCTGGCACATCGAGGGCGTCAAGCGCTTCATCTCCGGTGGCGACGTCGGTGACACCGCGGAGAACGTCTTCCACCTGGTGCTGGCCCGGCCCGAAGGCGCGGGCCCGGGCACCAAAGGGCTGAGCTTGTTCTTCGTGCCCAACTTCCTGTTCGACCCCGAGACCCTCGAGCTGGGCGAGCGCAACGGCGTGTACGTCACCGGCCTGGAACACAAGATGGGCATCAAGTCGTCGCCGACGTGTGAGTTGACGTTCGGCGCCCACGGAAAGCCCGCCATCGGCTACCTCGTCGGCGGCGTGCACAACGGCATCGCGCAGATGTTCAAGGTCATCGAGAACGCCCGGATGACGGTGGGTGTCAAGGCCGCCGGCACCCTGTCCACCGGCTACCTCAACGCGCTGGCCTACGCCAAGGAACGCATCCAGGGTGCCGATCTCACCCAGATGGCGGACAAGACCGCGCCGCGCGTGGCGATCATCGAACACCCCGACGTGCGACGCAGTCTGATGACGCAGAAGGCCTACGCCGAAGGTCTGCGCGCGGTCTACCTGTACACCGCGGCCTACCAGAATGCTGATGTCGCGCAACTCGTTTCGGGTGCCGACGCCGATCTGGCGCACCGGGTGAACGACCTGCTGCTGCCCATCGTGAAGGGCGTCGGCTCCGAACGCGCCTACGAGATGCTCTCCGAATCGCTGCAGACACTCGGCGGGTCCGGCTTCCTGCAGGATTACCCGATCGAGCAGTACATCCGCGACGCCCGCATCGACGCGCTGTACGAGGGCACGACGGCCATCCAGTCGCTGGACTTCTTCTTCCGCAAGATCATCCGCGACCAGGGCGCGGCGCTGGCCCACGTGTCGAGCCAGATCACCGCAACCATCGACGGCGCCGGGCCGGAGCTCAAGGCCGAAACCGACCGGCTGGCAACGGCTCTCGCCGATGTCCAGGCGATGGCCGCCGCGCTGACCGGCTACCTGATGGCCGCCCAGGGAGATCCCGAGCAGCTGTACAAGGTGGGGCTGGGCTCGGTGCGCTTCCTGCTCGCGGTCGGCGACCTGGTGATCGGTTGGCGGTTGATCCTGGCCGCCCAGATCGCCCTGGCGGCGCTCGACGGCGCCTCCGAACGCGACCACGCGTTCTATACCGGCAAGGTGGCGGTGGCGAAGTTCTTCGCCAAGAACATGCTGCCGCTGCTGACCTCGGTGCGCGAGGTGATCGAGACGCTCGATACCGACGTCATGGAGCTGGAGACCTCGGCCTTCTAGGGATTTGTGCACGATTTTCCGCGTCTGCCGCGAAAAATCGTGCACAAATCCCTGGCCGTCGAACAGATCACAGTTCCGGCCGTCGATTGCCGTGGATCTGGTGCCGCCGTGGAAAATGGTCCAAGGCCCACGACCGGACGAGGAGAGTGTGACGTGCGACGCGACACCCTGGCGTGGCTCGGTGCCCGCGCACTGACCCGCCGGCTGGGTTTGCCGCGGGCCACGAGCTTCCGGGTGGAGCGGTCGCTTCCGGTGCCGATGCGCGACGGCGCCGTCCTGTTGGCCGATCACTACGCGCCGCAGCGCCGCAAGCCCGCCGGCACGCTGCTGATGCGGGGGCCCTACGGCCGCGACGGCCTGCCCAACCGCGTGTTCGCCGGGCTGTACGCGGGGCAGGGCTTCCACGTCGTGCTGCAGAGCACGCGCGGCACCTTCGGGTCCGACGGTGCGTTCGAGCCCGGCCGTCACGAGGTCGACGACGGTGCCGACACGGTCCGGTGGCTGCGTGAACAGCCTTGGTACGGGGGAGAATTCGCCACTGTCGGGGCGTCATACCTGGGCTTCACCCAGCTGGCGCTCCTCGTCGACCAGCCCGACGACCTGACCACCT
Source organism: Mycobacterium sp. SMC-18 (assembly GCF_045310895.1). Taxonomy (NCBI): domain Bacteria; kingdom Bacillati; phylum Actinomycetota; class Actinomycetes; order Mycobacteriales; family Mycobacteriaceae; genus Mycobacterium; species Mycobacterium sp. SMC-18. The sequence goes on along the minus strand of NZ_JBJIAL010000003.1, from coordinate 122,670 downwards.
CCGTGATCACCATGGCGCCGCACGATTTCGGACACTCGGTATGGAGCACAGGGTCGTTCGCGCTCGGCGATTTCCTGGGCTGGAGTTATCAAGTGGCCTGGCAGCACCGTGGTGGCTGGATTCGCCAGATTCTCCGCGGCATGGCGACGCCGCGCACCCTCAAGCCGGTGCTGGAGACGCTGCCGCTCGATCCGGCCGCCGCCGAACTCCTGGGCGGACGCACCCCGTGGTTCAACGCGTGGCTCGAACAGCCGGATCCGTCGTCGCCGTACTGGGCCGAGAACGGTGTGGCGGCCGCACTCGACAACCTGCGCGGCCCGGTGCTGCTGATCACCGGTTGGCAGGACGTTTTCGTGGACCAGACCCTCGAGCAATACCGGCGGCTACGGGCCCGCGGTGTCGAGGTGGCGTTGACCGTGGGGCCGTGGACGCACGGGTCCGGTGGTACCGAGGCCATTAAGGAATCCGTGCTGTGGCTGGACGGCTCCCGCCGCGCCGCGGCCCCCGTGCGGATCTGCGTTGCCGGCGGTGACTGGCTCGACATGCAGGAGTGGCCACCACCGGCTGCCGAACAGGTGTGGCACCTGCACCCTGGCGCGGCGCTGGCCGAGACCCCGCCCGACAGCGGGGCGCCGTCCACGTTCGTCTACGACCCGGCCGACCCGACACCGAGTATCGGTGGGCGCCTTCTGGTTTCCGGCAAGTCGGGTTACATCGACGACACCGCGCTCGCCGAGCGATCGGACGTGCTGACCTTCACCGGCCCGGTGTTGCCTGCTGACCTCGACGTCATCGGAACGCCGTACGTCGAACTGGACCACCGGACCGACAACCCGCACGCCGACGTGTTCGTGCGCATCAGTGACGTTGGGCCCGACGGACATTCGACCAACGTCACCGACGGCTATCTGCGGCTCACCGCGGCCGACGCCCCCGCGGCGCTGCTGCGCCTGGAACTCGACGCGACCGCCTACCGATTCGCGGCCGGCCACCGGATCCGCCTGCTGGTCGCGGGCGGCTGTTTCCCGCGGTTCGCGCGCAATCTGGGCACCGGCGATCCGCTCGGGACCGCCACCGAGATGGTGCCCTCGGTGCACACCATCGCGCACGGCGACGGCGGCCAGTCCCGGCTGGTGTTGCCGGTCAGCGCAACGTGACGACCACTTTGCCCTTGGCGGAACGGTTTTCCAGCGAGGCGATGGCGTCCGCGGCCCGCTCCAACGGATAGACCTCGGGCGCCGGCGGGGTCACCGCACCGGAGGCCAGCAGCGGCTCCAGCTCCTCCCACTGCTCGGCGAGATAACCCGGGTGGGTCATGGCCCACGCACCCCAGCCGACACCCACCGCATCCACATTGTTGAGCAGCAGGCGGTTCACCTTGACCGTCGGAATATCGCCGCCGGTGAATCCCACCACCAGCAGCCGGCCGCCGGGTGCCAGGGACCGAAGAGAGTCGGTGAACCGGTCACCACCGACCGGGTCGAGGATCAGGTCGACGCCGCGGCCGCCGGTCAGCTCTCGCACCGCGTCCTTGAAGCCGTCGGCCAACACGACGTCGGAAGCCCCAGCGGCACGGGCGATCTCGGCCTTGTCCGGCGAGCTCACCACCGCGATGGTGCGGGCGGCGCCGAACGCCGGGGCCAGGCGCAGCGTGGACGTGCCGATGCCGCCCGCGGCGCCGTGCACCAGCACCGTCTCGCCGGGCGTCAGCCGACCGCGGGTACGCAGCGCGCAGTGCACCGTCAGATCGTTGAACAGCAGTCCGGCGCCGGCCTCGAACGACACCGAGTCCGGCAGCTTGAAGACCCGATCAGCCGGTAGTGCAACGACTTCCGCCATCGCGCCCGACAACATGGTCAACGCCGCCACCCTGTCGCCGGCCGCCACGTGCGCGCCCTCGGGTGCGCTGCGGACCACGCCCGCGAGCTCGGCGCCGGGGGTGTACGGCAGTTCCGGCTTGTGCTGGTACAGGCCGCGCGACTGCAGCGCGTCGGGGAAGGCGACACCGGCGGCGTGCACCTCGATCACCACAAGGCCGGCGCCGTCAGGCTCGGGGATGTCGTTCAGTTCGGCCGCCGAGGGGCCTTCCAACCGGGCGATCTGAATGGCGCGCATGGTGCTCTTCTCCTGTAGGCATTGCCGGTGGGTCCCTGTCACTGTCGCATGTCCACGTCACGCTCCGCCGCGGGCACCGAGTAAGAGGCCGGTCACCACCAGTCCGATGCCGGCGATCTCGCCGATCGTCGGAATCTGATGCAGCACGGTGAGCCCGATGAGGCTGGCCGTCACGGGCAACAGTGCCAGCAGGATCGCGAACCTCGCCTGGCCGACCTGACGGAGGACGATCTGGTCGAGCGCATAGGGGATGGCCGTCGACAACAGGCCGACGCCGAGGCCGAGCAGCCAGGTGCGCGGATCGACGAACACCGCCGAGTTCGTGTGGGCCTGGAGGCCGATGATCACCGGGCCCAAAATGGCTGCGGCGGTCGACATTCCGAGGGCGAGCGTGTCGAGACCGCCGTGTGCGTCCGCCACCCGTTTGCCGACCATGATGTAACCGGCCCAGAGCGCCGCGGCAGCCAGTGCCCACGCCACGCCGGCGAGCTCTGAGGTGAATTCGATGCCGGCCAACAGAGCAACCCCGCCAGCCGCGAGGGTGGCAGCCAAAAGATCACGCGGTCTGCGTGACCCGAGCGTGGCCACCAGCGTCGGGCCGATGAATTCGATCGCGACGGCGGTGCCCAACGGGATACGGGCCAGCGCTTCGTAGAACGCGATGTTCATGCCGACGGTGATCAATCCGAACAGGGTCGCGATCGCGACACGGCGGCGCGTCAACGGCATTCGCCACGGCCGGCGCCAGGCCATCAGCACCAGCGCACCGGCCGCGGCCCGGAGCCACGCGACGGTGGCCGGTTGGGTGGTCGAGAAGAGGAACACGCCGATCGCGGCACCCAGGTACTGCGACGCCGCACCGGTGACAAAGACGAACGGGACCGACCATCGGGGCAACTGGCGGTGCGTCATCCGCGCGGCACCCGGCAGTTGTCGATCCCGGTCACCCGGCGCAGATTACCGTCGACCTACCATCCGTGAATGATCGACGCACGTGCCGCCGTGTTGCTCCGCCCGGGTTCGGCCCCTGAACTGACCGATGTCCAGATTCGCGAACCGCAGGGCGGCGAGGTGCTGGTCGGCATCGATGCCGTCGGCATCTGCCACACCGATATCAGCACGGCCGCCCGCTGGCCGGAGAAGCGTCTGCCGATGGTGTTCGGCCATGAAGGCGCGGGCACGGTCCTGGCGGCTGGACCGGACGCTCGCATCGACGTCGGCCGGCGCGTCGTCCTGACGTTCGCCAGCTGCGCACAGTGCGCAGCGTGCGCAGCCGACACGCCCGCCTATTGCGACAATGCCAGTCGCCTGAACATGGCCGGTGACCGCGGTGACGAGTCGAGCGCGCTCCGGCTCGACGGTCAGCCCGTTCGCGGCGGATTCTTCGGGCAGTCCAGCTTCGCCACCCACGCGCTGGCCAACACGTCGAATGCCGTGGTGCTGCCCGACGGCATCGATGCCCAGCTGGCGGCACCGCTGGCCTGCAGTGTGCAGACCGGGGTCGGCGCGGTGCTGAACACACTGGCCGCTGGACCCGGCGATGTGCTGGTGGTGTGGGGCGCCGGCGCGGTCGGTCTCTCGGCGGTGATGGGGGCCCGCATCGCCGGGTGCCGCACGGTCATCGCGGTCGACCCGATCGCCGAACGACGTTCGCTGGCAATCGAATTGGGCGCCACCAGGGCCGTCGACTCGGCCTCCGAGACCCTGCCGGCCGAGATCATGGAGCTCACCGGCGGTGGTGCGACGCTGGCTGTCGACACGACCGCGCGCGGCGACGTCATCAGCACCGCGCTGACGCTGCTGCGCAAGTGCGGCACGCTCGCGCTCGTCGGGCTGGGCGCGCTGACCGCGGAACTACCCGTCGGGCTGATCCTGGCCAACGGGCTGCGGATACAGGGGGTCATCGAAGGCGACAGCGAGCCGCACAGCTTCATCCCGCGGTTGGCCGAACACGTCCTCCGGGGCGAGCTGCCCGTCGACAAACTGGTACGGACCTACCCGTTCGACCGCTTCGCCGACGCCTGGTCGGACGCCGCCGCCGGTTTTGCCGTCAAACCAGTGCTGGTTATTTAGGTAGGCTCGCTGGTACGGGATGTCCCGCCGGCAACGTCGCCGAACCCGAACGGAGCAGCATGACCGCTTTCACTCATTCGCAGCTGGTCAAACCCGGGCGTCCCGCGGCGCTGCCACGAGGCCGTTCCATGGAAATCAAGGCCGTCGACGGTACCCGGCTGCACGCCGAGGTGTTCGGTCCCGAACACGGGCAGCCGATCGTGTTCGCCCACGGCATCACCTGCGCCATCGGCGTATGGGGCAACCAGATCGCGGATCTGGCGAGCGACTACCGGGTCATCGCCTACGACCACCGCGGTCACGGCAAGAGTGAAGCTCCCCGCGGCCGCCACAAGTACAACCTGGACTTTCTCGCGGCCGACCTCGACGCGGTGCTGAGCGCGACGCTCAGGCCGGGGGAGCGGGCCGTCCTCGCGGGGCACTCGATGGGCGGCATTGCCATCACGTCATGGGCGCAGCGCTACCCGCAGCGGGTCACCGAGTGCGCGGACGCCGTCGCCCTGATCAACACCACGACTGGTGACCTGCTGAAGCTGGTCCAGCTGGCGCAGGTCCCGAACTCGCTGGCGAAGTCCCGGGCCTACGCCGCCGGCCGCATCCTCAAGACGTTCGGCGGAGCCCCGCTGGTGCCGGGTTCGCGTAGGGCGGCGCGCCAGTTCGTCGCCATGATCGCTGTCGGACGTGACGCCGACCCCGCAGTGGCCGACTACGTCTACGAACTGTTCATGGGCACCTCCGCAGCCGGCCGCAGCGGATGGGTGAACGCGCTGGTGGACAACCTCGATGCTCATCACATCGGACTCGACAACCTGACGGTGCCGACGCTCGTCATCGGCAGCACGAAAGACCGGTTGCTGCCCATCGCGGCGTCCCGCCGGATCGCCAGGAACGTGCCGAATCTGTGGTCGTTCGTCGAACTGGGCGGCGGTCACTGCGCGAACCTGGAGCGTCCCGAGCAGGTCAATCAGCATTTGCGGGCGCTGCTCGCGGGAGTGGCCCACAGCTCGACGGCCTAGGATCGCCATGTCCTAAGGTGAAACCGGCGGTACCGGATTTGATCAAGGGAGATTCATGACGGCCAGCGACGGCGAGTTCTTCGATGTGCTGATCATCGGTGCCGGTATCTCCGGCATCGGAGCCGCGTACCGGCTGCATCAACGCAACCCGCAGGTGACCTACCGGATCCTGGAGCGGCGGACGCGCATCGGTGGCACCTGGGACCTGTTCCGCTACCCGGGTATTCGATCCGACAGCGACATTTTCACGCTCAGTTTCCCGTACCAGCCGTGGGAGCGGCCGGAGAACATCGCCGACGGCGATCACATCCGCGAGTACCTGACCACCGCGGCACACACGCACGGCATCGACCGTCACATCACCTTCAACACCCATGTGCAGTCGGCCGACTGGGATTCGGCGACCGACACCTGGACGGTGCACGCCGTGGAGAACGGCGAGGCCAGGTCCTACCGCGCCCGATTCCTGTTCTGCGGCACCGGCTACTACAACTACGACAAGGGCTACACGCCCGACTTTCCGGGCATCGACACCTTCGCCGGCGACGTCGTCCATCCGCAGTTCTGGCCGGAGTCACTGGATTACGCCGGCAAGAAGGTCGTGGTGATCGGCAGTGGTGCCACCGCGGTCAGCCTGGTGCCCGCCATGGCGAAGACCGCCGGGAAGGTGACCATGCTGCAGCGGTCACCCACCTACCTGATGTCGCAGTGGCAGATCGACCCGATGGTCAGCTTCATCCGGAAGCTGTTGCCGGACAAGATCGCTCATCGCATCGTGTGGTTCCGCAACGTGCTCATCAGCGTGCTCAGCTACAACCTGCTCCGGAAGTTCCCCAAGGGCGGCCGCCGCCTCATCCGCAACCGGGCCATGGCCGCGTTGCCGCCGGGCTACCCCGTGGACGTGCACTTCAACCCGAAATACGACCCGTGGGATCAACGCCTCTGCGCGGTGCTCGACCGCGACATCTTCACCGCCATCGGTGACGGCCGCGCCGAGGTCGTCACCGACCACATCTCCCACTTCGACGCCAACGGCATCGTGCTGAAATCCGGTGCGCGCATTGACGCCGACATCGTCGTCACCGCGACCGGGCTGGAGTTGCAGGCCCTCGGCGGCATCTCCCTGTCGGTCGACGGGGTCGCGATCACCCCGTCCGACCGCTACGTCTACAAGGAATTCCTGCTCGAGGACGTGCCGAACATGGCATGGTGCCTGGGCTACACCAACGCATCGTGGACCCTGCGCGCCGACATGACTGCCCGTGCGTTCGCGAAACTGGTGGCGTACATGGACTCTCACGGCTACACCCACGCCTATCCGCATCTGGGTGACGTCCCGATGGACGAGAAGAAGACCTTCGACCTCGACGCCGGCTACATCAACCGCAACCCCCACGCGTTGCCCAAATCCGGTACCCATCGCCCGTGGCACGTCCGGCACAACTACGTGCTCGACGTGATCGACCACCGCTTCGACCGCATCGAAGAGTCCATGGTGTTCGGACGGGTGCGGCAGCGGGTCTGAGCCTTCCGGATCAGGATTCCGGCTGCTCGGTGAGTCTGGGCGGGGCAGCCAGTCGCCACGAGTCGGCGAGGATGTCGGTCAGTTCCTGCTCATCGTCGAGCGCCTCCAGCCTGACCCGCACCCACGACGACGCCGCCTCATGTCGCGGCACCCAGAACTTGTGCGGTTCGGCCGCGATCAGCTCTTCGCGGTCGAACCTCGGACAGCGCACCGCAAACGAGGTCTGATCGTCGGGCACCGTGACGAACATCTTGCGCGCCACGTCGAAAGTCGGGTGGCCCCAACGCTCCTTCTCTGTGGTCTCCGGGAGGGACAGCGCGATGCGGCGCACGTCATCGGCATCGAGCACGGTGTGAACCTTCCGGAGCTGCGTTGGTGGAGTTTGTCCGTCGAGGCAGCCTACCGGCGGGCGGTGACAGGTATTTCGCGCGCGACTCAGCGCAGGACAGTGGCGAGCTGTTCGACGAGGGCCTCGATCGCGGCTGGATCGCGCAGCCGGTCCGGCGCCCACGCCAGCGCGATCTTGGCCGGCGCCCAGGTGCTTTCATCGATCGGGATCAGCTTGAATTCGGGCGGCGAGAAGATTCGGCCCAGCGTCGAGGCGGGCGCGTAGCTGACCAGTGCGACGAGATACCGGTTGAACACATGGCTGGCCATCTCCAGCTCACCGCCCAGCTGACTGACGGCGCGCACGATGCGCGTGACGCCGCGTTCGTTGAGGCCCCGCGTCATCTGCGCCAGCACCACGGGATTGGGCCGGGCGAAGTCGATCACGACATCGCGGTCCCGCAGGTCTTCGATGGCGATGGTGTCGTTGGCGGCGAGTGGGTCGTCGAACCGCACCGCCGCCGCGCCCGGATAGGTGGCCACGACCCGGTGCCGGATGCGCTTGTCGGCGGCCGGCAGGTGGATCAGACCGAGATCCGTGTGCCCGGAAACGAGTTTGGCGATGACCTCGGCCGCCGACCCGGGCACGCTGAACTCGGCGGGTATCGCGAGGCCTGCCACCGCTTGCTCGAATCTCGCCAGGAAATCCGATGGCGCGTAGGCGGTCGCATCGATGCGAACGGGGTTGCTCGCCTGCGTGATTCGTGACGCGGTGGCCTTCAGTTCCTCCACCCGCCGCAGGATGTCGCGCGCCGGCTCCAGCAGCTGCATACCCAGCGGTGTCAGGCGGACGTCGTGGTAGGTGCGCTCGAAGAGTTCCCCACCCACTTCGCGCTCGAGTAACTTGATCTGCTTGCTCAGCGGCGGCGGCGTGATCATCAGCCGATCGGCGGCGCGCTTGAAGTGCAGCTCTTCGGCGACCGCGACGAAGTAGCGAAGGCGGGTGAAATCGATTTCCATGGGACGGGGTGGTTACCGTCCCGAATGTGCTGCTGCCGCAGGTACTTCGAGGACGGCGCGGGCAATCAGATCATCGATTGTCTGATCGTCCAGGCCGAGCAGTTCGGCCGCGATCTCACGGGTCTGCTCGCCGAGCAGTGGCGCTTGCCCCAGCGGGGGATCGGGGATCAGGTCAGCGTGGATTTGCACGTTCTCCATCATGAACGGTGCGGTCCCGTGCGGATGTAGTTCCTCCCGGAAAGCCCGTCGCTCGACGTAGTAGTCCCAGGCGGGGACCTCCACCGCATGCAGGACAGCCCCGGCCGGGACGCCCGCCGCCTGCAACCGCGCCATGGCCTCTGCCGGTTTATGCCGGGATGTCCAGGCGCTGAGCGCCTCGTCGAGCCGCCCGCGCTGACGATCCCGCCCGGATCGCGAACCCAGCTCCGCATCGGCAGCGAGATCGGGCCGGTCGATCGCCGCGCACAGCGCTGACCAGTCGGCGTCGTCGCGGACGGTGACCGCGATCCACGTGTCATCACCAGCGCCGGGAAACAGGCCCCACGGTGCGTCATGAGCCGGCTGGTCGTCGCGAGCATGACCGCGCCGGGTGAGCACCTCCCCGGCGATGTCGTCGGCCAGGTGACTGAGCATCACCTCGGCTTGGGCGATACTCGCCGATCCGCCGCCACCGCTGCGTTCGCGGCGCAGCAGGAGCGCGACGGCACTCAATGCCCCGATCCGCGCCGCCACGTGGTCGGGGTACACCGTGACGGTGTCGCAGAACGCATCTGGGTCATCTGGGTAGGTCCACAGCTCGGTGAAGCCCGCCGCGGCGCGGACCAACGGCCCGTAGCCGAGTCGTTTCGCCCATGGCCCGGTGGCTCCGTACGCCGAGCTGTCGACGACGACGATGCCCGGGTTCACCTGCTGCAGTGTCGCGTGATCCATGCCGAGCGCTGCTGCCACACCGGGTTTGAAGTTGCTCAGCACGACGTCGGACTGCTCTACCAGTTGGTGTGCCAGCGCGCGGCCTTCCGCGGACCGGAGGTCGATCCCGATCGACCGCTTGTTGCGGTGACCGGCGGCGTAGGCCTGCGTCATCCGGGTGAGGCTGATGCGGAGCCCGTCAGGGAAGGCGGAGTTCTCGATCTTGACGACGTCGGCGCCGAGGTCGGCGAACAGGCGGCCGGTGTCGCTGCCGACGACGATGACGCCGAGGTCCAGCACGCGCAGCCCCTCCAGGGGCAGTCCGAGGCCGCTGCGGGGGCGCGCGGTGAGCGTGGGGGCGTCGCGGAGTCGTCGCTCACTCGGTGCCTTGATGTTCAGGCTGCTCGCCCGGTGCCCGTCGATCTCGACGACACCGACCGGCACGGGTGCGGTCAGACCGGGGGAGAGCTCCGTCTCGCGGAAGAAACCGCGCGCGGCCACCTGTTCGGTGGACAGCGCCTCGGCCAGGCTCAGCACCGCGGCCGTCGGCACGCCGTGCCGTTGTCCGGCCAGTTCGAGCTCCGCGCGGGTCTTGTCGGCACAGAACTGCTCGATGGCGCCGAAGAGGGTGGCGGACGCGAAACGCTCACGGAGGCTGTTGAACTTGGGGTCGGCGAATTCCGCCGGGCGCCCCATCCACTCGAACATGCCCTGCCACTGGCGTTTTGCCAACACACACATGCGGACGTGGCCGTCCTTGCATTTGAAGATCGGATAGCGCTGCTGCTCGGCGATCCAGTCGCGCTGCTGTTCGCTGATGGGTACGCCGGCCGCCGCGCTGCCTGCCGTGCCGAATGGCGGATCGAGGGTCTGCATCGCACCTTCGAGCACCGAGAAATCGATGAGATCGCCTGTGCCCGTGCGCAGCCGATCCAGGAACACACAGAGGGCGAAGAACGCGGCCTGGGCCGCGGCGACGTGGTACGGCAGGTCCGCGCTCGGTGGCACCAGCGGTGGCTGTCCCGGGATGCCAGAGCGGGACAGCTCGCTGGTCAACGCGTGCAGCACCGGAGTGGTGGCCTGCCAGTCGTGATATCGCGTATCACGACCGAAGTCACTGATGGACAGGATGACCAGTGCCGGATGATCAGCGTGAATCTGGTTGACCGCCAAGGATTCCTCGGCCGCCGATCCCGGACGCGTGTTCTCGATGAGGATGTCGGCGGTCGCCACCAAGTCGGCCCACGCCTGCCGCCCGGCCGGGGTCGACGGATCGATCTCGACCGAAGGGATCCCGTGTCGGTTGATGGCGGTGCCGATGGGCACTCCGTCGATGCGTGGTCCGGTGGTGTCGGTCGCGGTCACACCGGCCAGGTGCACCGACGTGACGTGGGCACCGAGATCGGCCAGAAGCCGGCCGACGGCTGTGATGGGTCCGGCTGTCAGATCGAGTATCTCGATGCCCGACAGCGGCGGGTCGTAGGCCATGGTCGTCAACTGCGTCGCGCCTGGCGGAACGGGATGTCACGGTCGGTCTCGGGTTCCTTCGCCAGCCCCAGCACGCGTTCGCCGATGATGGTGCGCTGAATCTGGTCGGTGCCGCCGCCGATGGAGGTGAAGAACGCGTTGAGGGACAGGAAGTTCACGTCGTCGGCCTCGGGGTTGTCGGGACCCGCCAACAGTGATTCGGTACCGATGATCTCGGTCTTCAGCGCGGCCTCCGAGTGCAGGATTCGCGACATCGCGAGCTTGCCCAGCGACATGATCGAACTCGACGTGCCTTGACTGGTGGACGCCTTGGCGCGAAGGTTGTTGAGCCGGTTGAGTTCCCGCAACGCCAGCACGTCCGCGAGGCGCTCGCGCAGGGCGGCGTCGTCGAGGCGGCCGTGCGCGCGAGCCAGTTCCACGAGGCTGTCGGCCTTGGACTTGTTGCGTGAGCCGCGGCCGCCGTCGCCCATGATGGAGCGTTCGTACGCCAGGGCGGTCTGCAGGACGCGCCAGCCGTTCCCTTCTCCGCCGATGAGATTCGCATGCGGCACGGTGGCATCGGAGATGAACACCTCGTTGAAATGCGCCTCACCGGTGATCTGGACCAGAGGCCGCACCTCGATGCCGGGCTGCCGCATCGGGATGATGAAGTAGCTCATGCCCTTGTGTTTGGGCGCATCCCAGTCGGTGCGTGCGATCAGCAGACCGTATTCGGACGTCGCCGCTCCGGAGGTCCACACCTTTTGGCCGTTGACCACCCAGCGGTCGCCGTCGCGCACCGCTGTGGTGCTCACCCCAGCCAGGTCCGATCCGGCGCCGGGCTCGCTGTAGAGCAGACAGGTACGGGCTGCGCCGGTCAGAAAGTCCCGTAGCAGTTCATGTTTCAGCTCGTCCGAGCCGAACGCGAACAAGGTGTTGGCGGGAATATTGTGCTTGTCCTGGCAGGCGCCGGGGGCCTTGACGGCGCGAAACTCCTGCTGGATCACCGCGGCGAGCTTGCTCGGGTAGCCGCGGCCGAACCAATCGGGTGGATAGGTGGGCACGGCGTAGCCTGCGTCGAGAACCTTTTCACGCCAGGCGATTTCCTCGGGTGAGCTCACCCAGGGATCGTCCGACGGAGGCAACGTGGTCCAGTTCTGCGCGAGCCAGTCACGAACCTCGGTGCGCAGCTCGTCTGCGGTGGTCGTCATCTCAGGCCCCCTTGGATGCCAGGTAGCGCTCACGATGGTCACGTGAACTGCCGAACAGTTGACGGCCGGTGCGTGCCCGGCGCAGGAACAGATGCGCGGGGTGCTCCCAGGTGAAGCCGATGCCGCCGTGCATCTGGATCGATTGCATGGCGGTGGTGTGATAGGCCTCCGCACAGGCGAATCCGGCCAGGGCGACGGGACCGTCGGCGCCCACCGGGTCGGCATCGAATTGCGCAGCGGCATGCTGTGCCGCCGAAGTGGCGGATTCGACTTCCAGCAGCAGGTCGGCCGCCATGTGCTTGATCGCCTGGAAGCTGCCGATGGGCCGCCCGAATTGGATCCGGGTCTTGAGGTATTCGACGGTGAGATCGAACAGGTGGCGGGCCCCGCCGACCTGCTCACCTGCGAGGGCGATCACCGTGAGGGACAACGCATTTTCGACAGCCGCCCAGCCGCCGGTGCCGATGCGACGGGCCGGGGTCTGGTCGAACGTATACGTCGACAGCCGGACTGTGGGGTCGAAAACCGTTGCGGCGGTGCGGTCGAAGCCGGGTGCGTTCGGGGCGACCTCGAAGATCGCGATGCCCTCGCCGGTCTTCGCGACGGCGAGGACGACATCGGCGATCTGCCCGTCGAGCACGTAGTGCGCCGAGCCTGTGAGTTGGTACCCGTCGCCGTGCCGGTCTCCCTGAATCGCAACACCATCTGGTGCCCACGTACCACGGGGCCCGGTGGCTGCCACGGTTGCGATCGAGGAACCTTCGGCCAACCCCGGCAAGAGCCGTGCCTTGTCGTTGTCGGTGCCGGCGGCCTGGATCAAGGCCGTGGCGAAGACCGCACTCGACAGGAACGGGGCGGGTAGCAACGCTGCACCCGTGACCTCGGCGACCGCCTCGAGCTCCTGTGCGCCCAGGCCGACGCCCCCGTGGTCCGGCTCTACGAGCAGGCCCGCCACACCCTGGGCGGCCAGCTTGTTCCAGAGGTCGCGATCGAATCCGGTGTCTGTGCTCATCACGCGGCGGACGTCGGCTTCGGTGCAATGTTCACTGAGCAGGTCCTTGACGGCCGCAGCGAGTTCGGCTCGTTCGGCCACGCTCATCGTCATGTGTTCACCCTTCTGCAGGTCCATGCACCGTCTCGGCTCCATGCAATGCTGTCGGCGCCCGCCTGTAAATCGCATTGTGCGACACCTATACGTTTCCTCATGCGACATCTGCGAGTCTTGAGGGCGGGCAGATGTCGCGAACGCTCATGTGCGGATTTCCGCGCTGGTCGTTTACAGTGCCGCCCGCATGCCGCCAAGGTGGAGGTATTCCGGAGCAGGTCCGGCGCCAGAAGAGGAAACGTCAGTGTCACTTGATCCCAGAACCCCGGTGCTCGTCGGCTACGGCCAGGTCAACCAGTACGACGAGAACCCGGCGGGCGAGCCTGTCGACCTGATGGAGGCCGCGGCCCGGGCAGCCGCTGACGCCCACGTCCTCGAGGCGGTCGACGCCGTCCGGATCGTCAACCTGCTGTCGGTGCGGTACCGGGACCCCGGCTTGCTGCTGGCGCAGCGCATCGGTGCGGCCGACGCCGTCACCCGGTACACCCCGATCGGTGGCAACGTGCCGCAGTCGCTGGTGAACCAGGCGTGCCTGGACATTCAGCAGGGCCGCAACGACGTGGTGCTGATCGCCGGCGGGGAAACCTGGCGTACCCGAATACGGTTGAAGGCGCGCGGCGAACGACTCACCGGCACCGAGCAGGACGAGTCGGTGCCACTCGCACCCAGTGACCCCGAATTCACCATGGCCGGGCCCGCAGAACTGCGGATCGGGCTGGTGGCGCCGTCGCACGTGTACCCGATGTTCGAGCAGGCGTTGCGGATCGCGGCGGGGGAGGGGATCGAGGAGCATCGGCGCCGGATCGGCGAGCTGTGGGCACGGTTCAGTCAAGTGGCAGAAGGCAATCCGCACGCCTGGAGTCGGGACGCGGTGTCTGCCGAGCAGATCTGGCAGCCCGGTCCGGACAACCGGATGATCAGCTGGCCGTACACCAAGCTGATGAACTCCAACAACATGGTCGACCAGGGTGCGGCGCTGATCCTGACCTCGGTGGGCAAGGCCGAAGAATTGCAGATTCCCAGGGACCGGTGGGTTTTCCCGCACGCCGGCACCGACGCCCACGACACCTATCTGATCGGGGAGCGGGCGAGCTTCTCCGGGTCGCCGGCGATCCGCATCGCGGGCCGTCGGGTGCTGGAGCTCACCGGGCTCGGCATCGATGACATCGATGCGGTCGACGTGTATTCCTGCTTCCCGTCGGCGGTGCAGGTCGCCGCCCGTGAATTGGGACTGGCCCTCGATGATCCGGCGCGTCCGTTGACGGTGACCGGTGGCCTGACCTTCGCCGGTGGGCCGTGGAACAACTATGTGTCGCATTCGATCGCCGCCATGGCGGAGCGGCTGGTGGCCAATCCTGGCCAGATCGGGCTCATCACCGCCAATGGTGGTTACCTGACCAAGCACAGTTTCGGCGTCTACAGCACCGAGCCGCCGGCACATGAATTCCGTTGGGAAGATGTGCAATCCGAGGTCGACGCCGAACCGACCGTGGTGGCCGAGGATGAATGGTCCGGAACCGGCACCGTGGAAACCTGGACCACGCCGGTCACCCGCGAGGGCGTTCCCGAAAAGGCCTTCGTGGCTGTCCGGACACCCAGCGGCAGCCGGGCGCTCGCCGTGATCACCGACCCGTCGCAGGCCGAGGCCAGCATCCGCGAGGACCTCGCGGGTGCAAAGGTCACCGTCGGCGCGGACGGCACCGCCGGGCTGGAGTAAGCCGACAGCGAACAACGGCCTGCCGCAGGGAATAGATCGGGTACCTCTGTCGCTGAACCTGTTCACTAGTGCCGACGGTGCCCGTCGCCGAGGTTGTGCGATCCCAAAAGCATTGTCGGAGTTCGTGAAGGGACACCGCGATGGCCACCAACTCTGCGTCAGTTGGCTTCCACCCCGCCGCGGCCGCGATGCACTGGTGGTCGGACAAGACCACCGCGTTCGTGACCCGGTTGCATCTCGCTGCGAAAGTCCGCCAGCCGGAGACTTTCCGTCACAAGGCATTCGAGCAGGCCGCCACCGAGCGCGAAATGTGGCGACTCTGAGTCGTTTCGCGTGACGACATGGCCCACATAGGTCATGCTGATTGCCGGTCCGTCGTCGTCGGGAGGTAACGGTGTCAGTGGCGTCGAACGTCGTCGTCGGCGTCAACGCGGTGTTCTTTGCGGGCATGGGCCTGCGGGCCCTGACCGCCCCGGCGGAGATGTTGCGGCCCTTCGGAATCACGTTGGGCGGCCCCGCATCTCGGGCAGAGGTACGGGCGGTCTACGGCGGTTTCGGGTTGGCCATCGCGGCGATCCTCGGATACGCCATCGCAGCTCCCGAGCAGGTCCGTACCGGCATCGTGGTCACCGTGAGCGTGGCGTTGCTCGGGATGGCATTCGGGCGCATCGTGTCCGCGGTCGCCGGTGACCGAACATCGTTCTACCCCAATTGGTTCTACGGCTTTGTCGAAGTTCTGCTCGCTGCATCGCTGTGGTGGGTCGGCTAGCGCCACCAAAGACAAATGTTCCCCGATACGCCGTTGTATCGGGGAACATTCCTGTTTGCTCCTGAAGAGCAAAACTAGGGGGCCATCGTCAGCCAGTCCGGGAAGCCCGACGGATCGTGGCGGCCGAGCGCGCCGTGCTCGAACAGGCCCCAGCCTTCGGCAGGCGGCTTGTTGCCCTCATGACACACCGCACGTCCGACGTGGTCGATGACGCCGAAGCCGGAGCGAGCGATGATCGCCGGATCGGTCATGTCGTAGGTGAGGCGCTCGGTGAACTTCTCGCCCTTCCACGTGCCGTGCAGCCAGTCGGCGTCACCGCCGTAGCCGCCGCCCACGTGGATCGGCACGGGCAGCTTGGATTCCACATCGAAGCGGACGGGCGTGCCGTCCAGCGCCGTCGCCTCGATGGTGGCCCCGGTGGGAATGCGGGTACCGGAGACGTAGTGGATCTTCACGCGCGGCCAGCCGAGCTGCTCGACGCGGCCGTCCTTCCAGACGCGGCTGCAGTCGTTGAGTGACCGGAAGCCGTCGGGGGCCTCTTGGATGATCATCACGAGCGAGAATTCCTCGAACGCCAGCGGTACGTACAGCCACCACATGCCCTCGAAAGGCGGGTCTGCCGGCCGGCCGGCGGGCTCGGCCTCGCCGACGGGACGGATGCCCCAGGACCGGTCACGCGAACCGATCCACGTGTCCGGGCTGACCTTGATGTCCTCGCCGTCGATGGCGAGGGTGCCGCTCCAGGAACCCAATTGCGCGAAGCGCTGCGCGTTCAGCGTGACGCGGTTGCCCTGGCGCATGATGTGCGGCTGCTCCTGCACGACGTCGAACAGGCCGTTCCATGTCAGGTCGGCGGCGATGCCCTCGGTCTCGTCGAGCACGATGCGCACCTGGTGCAGTGGGTCGGTGACCTCGATGCGGTAGCCGACGACGTGCTGATTCAGTCGGTCCTGGTCGATGGCATCGGAAAGGTGCACGGCGGTCTGGGTATCACCGCGGCGCACCAGGAAGTAGGCGTCCTTCACCCCGAGGTTGGGGTAGTAGCCCATGCCGGTGATGACGAAGATGTCGCCGGTGCGGTCGTGGGCGTTGAAGTAGCAGCGGTCGTAGAAGTTCCGGTCGCTGGACCCGGGCCACGCGATGGGCTGCGGGACCTGGTGGATCGGGTATTCGTCCATGGGGCCGAGCATCAGGCTGTTCCTTCCAGGAGCTTCTCCAGCAGCGACTTGTGGTAGAAGAGCGACTCGAGGTCGTCGGGCTGTTCCATCTCGCCGAAGTGCACGCGGCGGGCGCCGGTGCGCATGAACACGCAACACCACACGACGCCGGAGTAGATGTAGAACCAGCGCAGGTCACCGACCTCGACGCCGGTGAAGTTCTTGTAGGTTGCGCGAACGTCCTCTTCGCGCAGCACATCCGGCAGGCCGGGCAGCCCGGCCAGGCCACCGAGCTCTTGGAACACCTTGTGCGCGAAGATGATCCACGAGACGTCGAACTCACGCGGGCCGACAGTGGCCATCTCCCAGTCCAGGACCGCGGAGGGGCGGAAGTCCTGGTACATCACGTTGCCGATGCGCGAATCACCCCACACGAGAACCGATTCGGATGCCGCGACGTCCTCGGGGAAGTTCTCCTCCAGCCAGACGAGGGCACGCTCGACCAGCGGTGAGCGGCCCAGGCCCGACGCTGCGAACTGGTACCACTCCTTGAGCCAGCCGAAGTGCCGGCGCAGCGCAGTGTCGCCCGGCGGGTCGATTTCCTGGAGAAAGCCGAAGGTCTTTTCCGCGTCGGGGATCGAGTGCAGCTTGGCGATGGCCTCCACGGTGCTGTCCTGCAGCGTGCGTTGCTGCTCCGGGGTGGCGTCGGCGAACCAGTTGCCGCCGAATGTATACGGCATGACGTCCGGCGGCACCACGCCGTCGACGCAGTCCATCAGGAAGAACGGCGAGCCGAGCACCTCGCCGGTGTTCTCCAGCCAGCGGACGCGGGGGACCGGGACGTCGGTGAGTTCGGCGGCCAGGCGCATGACGTCGAACTGGTGGTCCAGTCGGTAGGACGAGAAGACGGGGACGTCCTCGGTGGTCGGCGCGACCCGGACGACCCACTTCTGCTCCACCGGCGTGCCGCCCTCGGTCCACCGGCCGGTGATGATGATTGTCTCGGAAGACATTCCGTTCGAGTCGACGCCGCTCTCGACGGTGATCTCGGGCTTGATGCCGCCTTCCATCACGGTGGACAGCCACTGTGACAGGATGTCCGGAACTGTTGTCACGTCACGGCTGGAGCGCTGAATATGGTCGACGTTCGTCTCGACCGTGACGGAGCTGTCCGCCGGTTGGTTCGGCACTGAACCTTCCTTCCCGAGATAATTACGATACGATGCGTAGCGTTATGAAATCAGACCTGCAAGCGGTTGACAAGCCCTCTGGCGCCGGTCGGCCACGCGATCCCCGGATCGACGCCGCGGTGTTGACCGCTGCCGCCGAACTGCTGCCCGAAGTCGGCTACGCCAATCTGACGATGGCGGCCATCGCCGAACGTGCGGGAACGACGAAGACGGCGCTGTACCGCCGCTGGTCGAGCAAGGCCGAGTTGGTGCATGAAGCGGCGTTCCCCACGACGCCGACCGCGCTGTCGACCCCGGAAGGGGACATCGTCGGCGACATCCGCGCCATGATCGCCGCAGCGCGCGACGTGTTCACCAGCCCGGCCGTGCGGGCTGCGCTTCCGGGACTCATGGCGGACATGAGCGCCGACGAGGAGCTCAACGCGCGGGTCGTCGCACGCTTCCATGGGCTGTTCGACGTGGTGCGGGTGCGGCTCGAGCATGGCATCGAGCGCGGCGAGGTCCAGGCCGACGTCAAGCCTGAACGGCTCATCGAGATCATCGGTGGCGCAACGATGCTGCGGATGTTGCTGCATCCCGAGAGTGAACTCGACGAGCTGTGGGTCGACGAGACGGCGACCATTGTCACGCATGGAGTGATCAGCGGGGCTTGACGGTCTCGCCGGAAGCTCTTGGGCGCCAGCGCCTTTGAATCAGCATGGGACCTGATCACGGTGTTGCCGAGTGCGGTTCTGAACCTCGTCATCCGCGTGCTCTCGGGCTGGCGCGAGCGAATGGCCGTTGGGCATCCGCCACGGCGACGAGCTCGAACACTTCCGCAACCAGGCTACTTGGTTAGCCGTGTCGCGACGGTGCGTCGCCTACGATTGCTGATGTGCCGGATATGGATCGTCGCAAGATCATGATGATGGTTGGCCTCGGCGCGGTTACCACCGTGCTGGGATCCCCGAGGGCTGACGCCGACCCGTTGCCCGTTGCCCCAGGTCCGGGGACTGGCCCGGGGGCCGCGCCTGCTGCGCCTGCCGGCTCAGCGGCAGGCCCGGCAATGCTGTTCCGGGACGAATTCAACGGCCCCGCGGGTGCCCCGCCGGACCCGGCGTGGTGGTTCATCGTGCCTGAGCGCGAGGTCATCCGAAACCCCGTCGAATGGGACCAGCCGTACAACATGGGCCGGTACGTGACCGATCAGGAGCACGTGTTCCAGGACGGCAAGGGCAACCTCGTCATCCGGGCCACCCGTGGTCCCGGCGCGAACATCCGGGAGCGTTACGCGAGCGCCAAGGTCGTCGGCAACTGGCGCGGAGGGGTCGGCACCACCTGGGAGGCGCGGATCAAACTGAACTGCCTCACGGACGGCGCCTGGCCGGCCTTCTGGCTGCTCAATGACGATCCGGTCCGCGGCGGCGAGGTCGACCTGGTCGAGTGGTACGGCAACCGGGACTGGCCATCGGGGACGACGGTGCACGCCCGGTTGGACGGCACGTCGTTCGCCACCGACCCGCATCCGATCGACAGCGGGTGGCATACCTGGCGGATGACCTGGCAGCCGACCGGAATGTACTTCTGGAAGGACTACGCGCCGGGGCAAGAGCCGTTCTTCGCGGTGCCGGCCAATTCGTTGGACGACTGGCCCTTCAACGATCCGGGGTACACCTTGGCCCCGGTGTTCAACCTGGCCATCGGTGGGTCCGGCGGTCGCGAGCCTGCCGGCGGCAATTACCCCGCCGAGATGCTGATCGACTGGATCCGCGTCTTCTGATCAACGGTCCGGCGGTGGCCGGGGTCCGGACCGTGCGCCGTCGGCGTGATCGGCTCGATCCGGGTGCCTTGGTGATGCCGAGCGGTGCTGCCGCCTAGTTGGTCGACAGCGCCCGCGACGGACGCCAGGCCGCAAATCCGACGACGAGCCCGAGGAACGGGATCGCGGCCAGAACCGTGCTGAGCGTCGCGCTGCCACCGGTGACGAGCGTGAAGTTCGACAGCACCAGCCACAGGCTGCCCAGCAGACCGAGCACGGCCAACGCCGGAGCGATGCGCGTCGTCCACAACCCGTCCATCCCCAGCTCTCGGTTACGCAGGAAGAACACCAGCACTGCCACCGAAGTGGTCAGCATCAGTAGGACCATGCCGACCGTTGCGACCCCGGCCATCGAGCCGAACACCCCGACCAGCGGATCGATGCCGAGGATCGCCAGTACGGCGACAATCATTGCGGCGGTGGCGGTTTGCACCAGCGAAGAGAACGACGGTGATTCGTGGTCGTCGTGCACCGTGGCCAGCCGAGCGGGCAGCAGGCCCTTGCCGGCCAACACGAACTGATAGCGCGCGATCACGTTGTGGAAGGACAGCACGCAGGCGAAAAGGCTGCTCAGCAGGAGGACGTTGACGATGTCGCGGCCCACGATGCCCAGCATGTCGCCAGTGGTGTCCAGCAGCATATTGCCCTCGCCGGCAAGGGTTTTCCGCGCCACAGTCGCGACCTGATCCGGACCGACGGCCACCACGAACGCCCACACCGTGATGGCGTAGAACGCGCCGATAATGATCACCGCGGCGTAGGTGGCGCGCGGGATGGTCTGCTCGGGATCACGGGCTTCATCGCGGAACACGGCGGTGGCCTCGAACCCGATGAACCCGGTGAGGGCGAACAGAATGGCGATGCCAATGGTGCCCTGAGTGAAGGTGGCGGGTGCGAAGGAGGTGAAGGTGACACCGGCCGGGCCGGGTTTGGCGACCATCACCGCGTCCAGCACGACGACGATGCCGATCTCAAGGGCCAACGCCACGCCCAGGACCTTGGCGCTCAGCTCGATGTGCCGGTAGCCGAGCACTGCGACGATTGCCGGCACGATGAATGAGTAGACGGGCCAAGGGATTACCGGGCCGTGGTAGTGGGCGACGGTGTCGGAGATCGCCCATCCGATGTAGCCGTAGATGCCGATCTGGATGGCGGTGTAGGCGATCAGTGCGACGACCGCGATGCCCTTGCCCATGCGCTCGCCCAGGCCGACGGTCACATAGGAGAAGAACGCCCCGGCCTCGGGAACGTGTGGCGTCATGGTCACGAAGCCGACGCTGAAGACCAGTAGCACCAGGGCGGCGATCACGAATCCCACCGGGGCGCCGGCGCCGTTGCCCAGGCCCATAGCCAACGGCATGTTGCCGCCGATCACGGTCAGCGGGGCGGCAGCCGCGACCACCATGAAGACGATGCCGACGGGGCCCAGGCGCCCGGAAAGCCGCCGCCCCTGCGTCTCGGCCGATGCAGTGGTCATGAAATCTCCTCGGGTGCAGGGGTATTGGGGTCCAACGCGTGGCGCAGCAGATCGTGGTCGATGGCGTGGGCAGTGAAACCGTTGTGTCCGGTCAGGGTGGTGGCGGCGACCATCGCGTTGACGATCGCCTCCTCAGTCGCCTCGATGGTGAGGTCGAACAGCCGGGTCATCAGTTGCGGTGCGACCATCCGCAGGGCCACTTCCGGGTGTGCGGTGGAGGCGTCCTCATCCCATGCATATGGTGGGATGCCGCGGTTACCTGTCGAGAATGCGAGCATCAGGTCACCGCTGTACTGCTCGCCGGTGCCGCCGAGACGGCCCACCGCCAGCGCCGAGCGCTGCGCCAGTCGGGTGCACTGATGGGGGAGTAGCGGGGCATCGGTGGCGATGATGACGATGATCGAGCCCGATCCCGGGGCGTACTGCTTGGGCAGGTCCGGCAGCGGCACCTGGCTGGGTCCGATGAGTTCGCCGACCGGCACGCCGTTGATCCGGAGTCGTTCCCGCCGGCCGTGATTGGCCTGGACGAGTACGCCGACGGTGTACTGCCCGACGGCTGTCTCGGTGCGGCGCGATGCGGTACCGATGCCACCTTTGAAGCCGTGACAGATCATCCCGGTGCCGCCGCCCACGTTGCCCTCGGCGGGCGGTGCCGTGGACGCCGCCTCGAGCGCTTGGCGGGCGTGCTCGGGACGGACGTGAAAGCCGTTGATGTCGTTGAGGAGTCCATCGTATGTTTCGCCCACGACTGGCAGTGACCAGTAGAGGCCGGCGCCGCGGGCGCGGACCTGGGCGGCCACCAGTTCGTCGCGCACGACGCCGACGCTGTGGGTGTTGGTCAGTCCGATCGCGCTCGTGAGCTCGCCGGATTCGCGGATCCACTCCAGCCCGGTGAGTTCGCCGCTGCCGTTGAGGCGGTGTGAACCGGCGAACACCGGCTCGGTCCAGATGCCGTCATGCGGAACGACGACCGTGACGCCGGTGTTGACGCCGCCGTCCTGCAGCGTGGTGTGCCCGACCCGCACGCCCTCGACGTCGGTGATGGCGTTGGCCGGGCCAGTGGGGTGCTCCCCGATGACCACGCCGAGATCTCTGGCACGCATTGCTTCTCCCGAGTTTTTTTCCAGATTGGAAAAGAACTATGCGCCCGCGTGCCACGTCTCGCAAGAGAACGGGCAAGATTGGTGCCATGGCCCGGCCCAACAAGCAGGAGGAGCGGCGTCGCGAGATCATGGACGCCGCGATCGCACTGATCGAGCGACACGACTTGGCCACCCTCAAGCTGGCCGACGTCGCCGAGGAACTGGGGCTCACCACCAACGCGGTGCGGTACTACTTCAAGGACATGACGCAGTTGCTCTCCGAGCTGGCGCTGCGTTCCGACGTGCGGTTCTACGATGCGCGGCTTGAGTTGCAGCGGTCATCGGCCGACGCCCGCGAGCAGCTGGTGATGACGATGGCTGCCGGCCTGCCCACCGGGCCCGAGGACGCCGAGTGGCGTGCGATCTGGCGGGCCGTGCTGTCGGCCGGCTTCGAGCTTGACCAGCGCAGCGACGTGCAGGGCATTTATCACCGGCAGGTCGGCCTGTACGCCGATCTGCTGTCGGGCGGCCAGGAGAGCGGCGTGTTCCGGTTGCTGCACCCGGCGCGCGATATCGCCATGACCTTGATGTCGATGGAGGACTACTTCGGCTACCGGATCGCCGCACGCGATCCGGACCTGAGCCGGCCGACGGCGCTGCGGCTGATGCGCCAGTATGCGGAGCTTGTGGTCGGAGTGCCGCTTCCTGAGATCGACTGAGCTGCAGGCGGATTACTGATTGGCGAACTGCTCATCCGGCCGGCTCCTTCGTTACCACGACGGGTTCAAGGCAACCGATTCGCCGGGATTCCATCCGCTTAGTTTCAACCGCTTAGGGAGGCCAGGGGTGGTCAGGATCATCGTCTTCGGCAGGCAGTGCGAATGCCGTTCGCCGGTAATGGTTTTCCAGGCTGCGCCATTCGCTCGTGCTGTGCGTTTTGCCGATCTATCAACAGTCACTCCTGTCCACGGCTAGGAGTCAAGGAGCCCGCAGGTGTAGACGATCGCGACGGAGGAAGGGTCGAGCAGGTCCTGCCCAAGCAGCCCGGTGAATCCGTCGTCAATAACACGCTGGGCCAGCGCGGCGCGGGTGGCGTACCAGCATGTGGGGCACAGCCGGCCCAGCACAGCCTCAGTGGGGCCGTCGCCGTTGACGAGGGTGTCACGGTCTGCGGCCACAGTCACCGAGTTGGCAACCAGAACAGCCAATTTCGCGCAGAGCAGTTCGCGCATTGCCGCCGCTGTCCGGGAGAGATCAGCAACGGCGGGTGGGCCGAGATCGTTTCATTCGCCGCGCGCGATGCGCGCCAGACAGTTCTGGCCGCCGCTGAGGGTGGCGCTGCGGCCTAGGGGTAGGGCGATCCATCCGGTTGCTAGTCATCGAATTCGTACCCTGCTGCCGTGGCGGTGGTGATGAGCGCGGCGATGGCATCGGAGTCGGTCACCGCGGGACGCATCAGGTCGGCCAGTGCCAGCAGCTGGTCACGGTCACCGTAGGCGGCGAATGTTCCTGCCTCTGGGTCGAATTCGAACGCATCTGACAGATCTGGGCGGTGGCTGCTGATCAGGTATTCGGCCACTCCAGTCCAGAAGTCGCCGTTGGGTGTATGGCCGTGCTCTTCCACGGCCGCGTCGACGGTCAGATCACCCGTGCTCAGCAGCAGCGCGACGGATGCAGGGTCTTCGTCGTCGAGGAAGAATGGGTTCACCTGTGAAACCTCTGATTCTCGTTGTGTGGGTTTACGGTTCGCCGCTGATGCGGGCGGCGAGTTCGCGCTTGAACGCTCTCTGGTAGTACGGGTTCACGTCGTCGCGGTCCAGCTGGAGCATCTGGTTGACCTGGTAGCCGAGCTTGTCGGTGCGCAGATCCGCATCGATCACCTCCAAAGTGGGGTGCCCCGCCAACACGGTGAAATCGTCGGGTTGCAGGGCGTCGCTTTGTACCCGCAGGTACCGCAGGGCAGGGGCGTGTGCGATCGGGGTGAGGTCATCGAGGCCTTTGAGTTTGGCGACTTCCACGACCATCAGATCATTGAGTGCGCCCAGATCGGGCAGTGCCCCAACGGGCAGGCTTTCCAGCCACAGGGTCACCAGGGACGTGCAGCCCCCGATCGGGGTCAAGTCGGTGACCTTCGTGCGATACATGTCCAGCGAGATGAGATGCGGCAGCCGGGTCAGGGCAGACAGGTCGTTGAGCCGCCCCATGGTGAAGTACACCAATCTTAACTGTGTTGACCCGGTGAGGAATTCAAGGTCGTCGCGCTTGGCGCTGGTCAAGCTCGCTGAGCGCAGACCAGGAATCTGGCCGAGGACATCAAGCTCCCGTGAGTGATCAGTGATCGACACACTCCGAAGCGCAGGTAGTTCGGTCAGCACCTCCAGCGATACCCGCCGCTTCGTCGGTCCCAGGTCCAGCGATTCCAACTGTCGTAGATGTCGCAAGCCCTCCACCGACTGGAGCGACATGCACTCCACCGTCAGATCGGTGAGCCATCCGAACTCGGCGAGAAAATCCAGGTCACGCAAGCCTTCGCCGAAGATATTGACGAATAACCCCAGATGCGGGTGCCGGGACATGTACTGCGCCAACAGCTGCCAGTCAGCGGCCGACGAGGCGTCGCCGGTATCTCGGATGATGATCCTGCGGAAATCCGGACGTTCGGGCAACTGATCCGTGGTCACCGGGCTCCACACAGTATGGGCAACCGGCGGCCGCGCCTTCGGGACTGCCGGACGTTGATCGGTACTCATCTCATTTCCCCGTCGTCGTGAGTTTCCCCGGTCGGCGATGCTACCGCCGACCGGGGAACGATCGCCGCTCTCGTTTGCCCTACGGATGGTTATGGTGCGACTTGCTCTTACGCCGTTTCGGCTTCTGTCTGCCCTTCGAGCTGCCTTCCTTATGGCCGGATGCCGACGAGCCGCTCGGGGAGCCCCGGTGGGATTCGTTGGCTTCGCGCGTTGTGAGCTAGATCACCGTTCGGTTCTGCCTCTGATTCCCGACTACACCTTGCACAGGCTCGTCATCGGCGACGGGTCCAACGGGTCGGTCTGCTGGACAGGGGATGTGGTCATGGGTGGTCTCTCACCGATGAAGGTGGTACCCGCACTGCGGGTGTTGTCCCCATCCGGGAACTGATGTCGATGACCGAACTATCACCCGGCCGACCCGGCGGGCCGGATACTCACCAGGACTGGGCGCCCTACTCCGACTTGGCGCAAGCGGCGGAGGCATATCTGCGCGATCCCGCGATCGCGTTGGAGGCGCTGTACCGGGTAATGGACCCGGCCGCGATCAAGGCATTCGTCATGGAACGCACACTCGAAGAAAAGGATTCGCGCGAATCGTTGTACCAAGAGGTCGCGGTGACCGACGGTCGGACGTTACTGCTGTGGATGGGTGACGACGAACTCACCGACGACGACGATCCTGAGCCCGGCGAACCCTTGCTGACGTCCACGCTGCGCTCGATTCCGTTGTCTGCGTTGACCGACCGCAATCTCAAGGTCGGGTATCGCGTCGATCACCGCGGTGGACGGTCACTGCACAGTGTCGAACTGCGGCTCGTGACCACGACGGCCGATTACACGCTGGCCAAGACCCCAGCGAGAACCGAGGCGTTCAGCGAGGAACTGGTGTTCAGCAAGTCTGTCACCGACGGCGGGCGAGCACAGATGGAACGGTTGATTCAATTCGGAAGGGTGCTGGCCGCGCATGGCTGACTGGGCATCACACAGGCATCTTCAGCAGGCGGTCATGCTCGGCATTCGCAATCCCGAAGCAGCGCTGAACAATCTGCGCCCTTTCCTCGACTTCGACGGCGCCTACTCATTCGTGCTCACGGAGCGCCCGACGTGGCAGGAGGTTGCGATCACTGACGGCCGGCGGCTGATCCTGTGGCACGGCTCGGACACTGAATGCGCCGGTCACGATGATCGATTGCCGCACCCGATGTTCCAGTCCTCGGTGCGGACCGTTCTGCTGTCGCGGCTCAGTGATCAGGCTTTGCACACCGATTACGACGTGCTACCTGACGGTTCTCACGAGCTGGTGTCGGTGCGCCTCCGCCTGTATACGCCGATAGTCAACAGCACAACCCGAACCACTCCTGAGGACAGCCAGCACTACGTCGAGTGCTACCTCTTCGACAAGAACGCAGACGATGGTCAGGAAGAAATGGGACGACTTCTCGAATTTGCGGCCGCACTGTCGATTTCGACCAGTGTGTAACGGACCGCCGGGCGCGACGGGGACCGACGCTGCCGATATCACCCGAGGAGCACAGGGGGTCAATGTGTTTCGTGACGTACCGAGGATTATCCGATGTTTCGCATCAGTGCCGGCACTGTTCTGGACCGCGATCACGGCTGCCGCCCGCAAGCCGGGAGAGCCGGCTGACCGGAGAAATCCAAATGATCCGGGACAGTACTTCGCGGACGATCCGTGGGTGGATTGAAACAGTTTTTGGCCACGGAAAGAGGAGACATGGCGGCACGAACGGCAACGAACAAGCTGCTGTGCGACATGATGATCGCACCCGACCGCGGCATCGTGGTAATTGAAGATGCTGGGGCGCAAGGGATTACTGGCATCTACATCCAGTCCGGCATCGACCCTGAACCTGCGCCGGTGCAACAGGCACTGCGGGTACAGACCATGAGCGCCGACGAGTGCGACGCCGTCGGACGGCAGCTTCGGGTTCGCGTGCTCTCCGGCTCGGACACTGGCGGATTGGGCGTCCGGGCCTTTGATGGCCACCTCAACATCGCCAGCGGACTGCTGGCCATCGGTGATCGCAGTAACCCCGACCGTCAATTGCTCGTCGGCCCATCGGGTGTGATCGGCGTCAGCGTGTTCGTGGGTAACGACATCGACGCCTCTTGTTGCAACGCTTCCGGTATCGGTTACCCACCATCAGGTCCCAGCGAGGTCACCTTGTTGCTGCACGGAGATTCCTGGCACACCTACACAGTGCGCAACACGGTTGACCGTTGGCAATTGCGATGTTAGATCGCCCCCGAAGCTCCGGGCAGTGTGCTATTCAAAGTCATGCTGCCGAAAATCTGTGCATTGCCCGCATCGGTACTGCTGGTGACGGCTCCGCTGGCGCACGCTGATCGTGCGGAACCGGTCCCGCTGTACGGGAGCTACGACACGTTTCTCGATCATTCGCGGCAGACGTTCAACGGCCGTCCCGACACCTCGGACCCGTCGACCCAGGCGGCCCTGTTCCGGACCGTGTGCGACGCCGGTGGTTGTATTGCGCACTGGCTGAGAATGACTGAGCTCAAAGAGAATCCGAACGCACCGGTGCTGTTCGACTACCGCTGGACGGGCGACCGCTGGGAGTCATCGGGAGACTATCCGTTCCACTGCGGCCCGAATGGTGCTGCGGTGACGGCATTCCGGTCCGATTTCCTGAAACCCGACGGCGACGGCAGTTTCTCCGGGGAGCGGACGTTCACCGTGGCCGCACCGGGCTGTCCGGGTGACGGGGCCGGGACCTACTGGCTGCCGTTCACGTTGACGCCGACGTAGCTGACCGTGCCGTCTCACGTGGTGGACCTACGGGGATGGATGAAAACCCCTTCTGCACGCACCGTCACGCCGTCAGACGTAGCGATATGGCCCACGGCAAAGGTTTTCACACCCTCGATGCGGTCGATATGGGCTGCGATCCGGACAGGTCCCAGCGCGGTGCCCTTCTCGTAGCGGATCGTCAGCGTTCCCGTGACTGCGGGTTGGCCGGGTTTGTGTGCTGTCGCACCCAAGACATGGTCGAGCAGCAAAGCGCAGATACCCCCATGAACCTGGCCACTGGGTCCTTCGTACGCCGCACCCAATGTGGTTTCGGCCCAAGCCGTTCCGTCATCGTCGTGATGAACGTCGAGCGGGGGAGCGAGCGCGTTACGCAATCCGATGACCGCGTTGCCCCAAGCGATGGACGACCCGCTGACCTCCTGTTGGACACCGAATGAGCCCGGCATCAGCGCACGGCCGAGTTCGTCTGTGGCAGCGTCGATTTTGGCGCGGACTGATTCGATGGTCGCGGCGTCACATTCGCTGCGAATCGTGAAGTCGACGAGTCGACGGACCGAGTCTGTGAGGGACGCGTAGAGCGCTTCGGGGACCTGAGGTGCGTTCGTCTCCCTCATGCGGGGTCCGCTCGCCGGTTCCCTCCGCGCACCGTGTGCCGCGAAGGCTGCGTGCACCCCTTGGTTCCTGAGTCCCATGTCGCTCCTTGTCTACTGATGACCTGGCAATCACTGTCGGTCGGCGTGGCGTCGTCGAGCAAGGCAAAATCCCGGTTGGCGGTCGAGGTGCGACGTCTTCAGAGGCCCGATTGTTAACCTGAGAGTGTGGGAGAACCCGAGACGTCAGACATACCTTCGCTGCCCGCGATCAACTGGGCCTTGCTGGGGATGCTGTCGTACGAGCGCGAGCTGTCGGGCTATGACATCCGCAAGTGGATCCACTGGAGCATGCGCTTCTTTTTCGGAAGTCCCGCCTACAGCCAGATTTACGCAGAGCTGAAGAAGCTGGAAAAGCTCGGGCTGCTGAGTTCGCGCGTGGAGGGAAAGGGCGCTCGTTACCGGCGACTCTACAAAATTACCGACAAGGGATTGGATGCGGTTTCTCGGTGGGCCAAGGAAGCACCGATAGAGCTGCCTACGCTGAAGCATCCAGCGATTCTGCGGGTGATGTTGGGCCATTTGAGCGCTCCGGCCGCGCTCAAGAAACTCTTGCACGAACACGTTGCTCAAATCGACCAGTTGCAGCGTGAAGCCGCCAGGGAAGCCAAGTGGTCCGGCGCTGATCCCACGTGGGGTTACGCCAAACTGGCCTTGACCTGGGCCGACCGGTATTATACGTCTGAACGGGAGCTTGCCCTGAACCTCATCAAGGATTTGGACGAGGCGGAGGCAACCCTGCCGAACACGAGCAAGGGCGGCGCCATCGCCTGGCCCGATCTCTCCTTCTGGTACGAGGTCGAACGTAGGGCGGCTGCCGAAGACGCCGCCGACTGACGTCGGGGCGTCTCACCGAGCCTGTGCGGCCAGTCTGTTCTGCGCAGCGTGCTGAGCGGCAATGTGGCCGAAAACCAGACCTTGTGCGATGGTGGCGCCGGCACCCGGATACGTGCGGCCGAAGGCGTTGGCGGCGGTGTTCCCGATCGCGTACAGACCGTCGATGACCGTGCCGTCCTCCCGCAGTACGCGCGCATGACCGTCGGCGAGCAGACCACCACAGGTACCGAGATCGCTGAGCACCATTTTCACGGCATAGAACGGACCACTCAGCAGCGGACGCAGATTGGGGTTCGGCGTGATCGTCGGATCGCCGTAGTAGCGGTCGTAGGCGCTCCGGCCGCGCCCGAAATCCGGGTCCTCACCCGCGAACGCGTTCTCGTTGAACCGGTCCACTGTCGCACGGAAGGTACCCGCCGGAACGTTGATCTGTGTGGCGAGATCGGTGAGATTGTCTGCCCGAAAAGCGATTCCGGCGTCATACCAGCGCCGGGGTATCGGCATCCGGGGAAACAGCTCCGCCGCGAATACGTAGCTGTTGCGGTACTGCTGATCGAAAACGATCCACATCGACTCAACCGGGGTGGCGGCAGCTTCAAGTTCCAGTATCCGCTGACCGAAGCTCATGTAGTCCGCCGATTCATTGGCGAAACGGCGGCCCGTCTGATCGACGATGAATGATCCGGGCAGCGAGCGTTCGGCCAGCATGACCGCAGGGGCCGCGCCGGGCAGCGGTGCCACTGCGGGGAACCACCACGATTGATCCATTGAGGCGATACCGGCGCCGACCTCCTGGCCTATCCGGATGGCGTCGCCTGTGTTGGATCGTGCTCCCAAGCTGAGATTGCGTCCGAGGGATTCGGACTGGAACTTCCACCGCATGTCCATGTCGTGGTCGAATCCGCCCGCGGCGAGCACCACGCCGTGCCGGGCGGTGATCGTGAATACGGAATCCGCATGGATGACGGTCGCGGCGGTCACCCGACCATCGTCATCGGTGACGAGGCCGGTCAGCGAGGTGTCCAGCCAGATGGGAATGCCGGCGCGAATCGCGCCGGCGAACAGGCCGGCGGCCAAGGCCTGCCCGCCGGCGGCGTAGCGGCGACCCAGTGCGAGTCCGCCGAGTCCCTGCGCGAGGCGCTTGACGACCGTGGGTAACCCCTTGCGCGGCATCCGGCTCATCAGGTTCAACCAGCGGTAGTCGGCGCCCGTCGTCGGCATTGGAATGCTGACCTCCATTACTCCGGGACGCAGGTCAGCCAGGTACTCACCGAGAATCGAGGTGTTCAACGGGCGGCATTCGCAGGTGCGGCCGGCGGCTGAACCGCCGGGTGCCTCGGGGTGGTAGTCGGAGTAGTCCTTCGCCCAGAACAGCTTCATCGGAGTGGTCCGGCGCAGCATGTCGACCGTCGCCGGCAGGTTGCGCAGATAAGCGGTCGAACGGTCCTGCGGAGCTGAATCACCAACGACCGCATCGAGATAGGTGCTCGCCCGCTGTGCGGTATCGACGCCGCCGCACTCTTCGATGACGGGGCTCGCGGGCAGCCACAGGGCGCCGCCGGAACGGGCCGTTGAACCACCTACGTAGGAGGACTTTTCGATCACGAGTACCGACAAGCCCTGTTCACGTGCGGCCAGTGCGGCGCCCAGGCCGGTGCCGGACCCGACGACGAGAAGGTCGACTTCGGTATCAGCGATGGTCAGACCAGCGGGGATCGTGGTGTGCGTCGAGGCGGTCACGGTCAATGACATTAAAACCGCAGAGACACATTTCTCGCCGGGAAATTCCTGTCAGCGGGAACGCCGATCTCCCGGCAAGCGGCGCGCACAGTTCAATGATGTTGTCAGGATGGCGATTTCAGATTGAAGGACGGACCGAACAATGACAGCCGAATCCGAAACCGACGACATCCGGTTGATCGAAGCTGGCTCGGTGCCGACCAGGTTTGCCAGAGGCTGGCACTGCCTGGGTCTCATCCGTGATTTCGCTGACGGAAAACCGCACCAGATCAACGCTTTCGGGCAGAAGCTGGTGGTGTTCAGCGGCGAGGACGGCGCCATCAGTGTCCTGGACGGATACTGCCGGCACATGGGTGGCGACCTGTCCCAGGGCACGGTCAAGGGAAACGAGATCGCGTGCCCCTTCCACGATTGGCGCTGGGGTGGGGACGGCCGATGCAAGCTGGTTCCGTATGCCAAGCGCACACCGCGGCTGGCCCGCACCGCGGCTTGGCCCACATTGCAGCAAGACGGCATGCTGTTCGTGTGGAATGACCCCGAGCACAATGAGCCACCACAGGATGTGACCATCCCTCGCATCGAAGGCGCCACCAGCGATGGTTGGACCGACTGGCACTGGTACACCACGGTGGTGCACACCAACTGCCGCGAGATCATCGACAACGTGGTCGACATGGCGCACTTCTTCTACATCCATGGCTCGCTGCCCACCCACTTCAAGAACATCTTCGAAGGTCACGTCGCGACCCAATACATGAAAAGCGCGGGACGGCCTGATCTTGGCGATCCCGAGGAGGGCGTGACGATTCTGGGGACGACATCCCTGGCCGCCTACCACGGACCGTCATTCATGATCGATGAGCTGACCTACCACTACGAGGGTTTCGATCAGCACACTGTGTTGATCAACTGCCACTATCCGATCGACGAGAACTCCTTCGCGCTGCAATACGGCATCGTCGTGGAGAAGAACCCGTCCATGCCCGACGAGCTCGCCGTCGAAACAGCCATCGCACTGGGTGATTTCGTCAAGATGGGTTTCGAGCAGGACGTGGAGATCTGGCGTAACAAGACTCGCATCGACAATCCGCTTCTCGTCGAAGAAGACGGGCCGGTGTACCAGTTGCGCCGTTGGTACGAGCAGTTCTATGTCGACGTCGCCGATGTCACGCGGGACATGGTTGACCGGTTCGAATTCGAGCTGGACACGACGCGGCCCCGGGAAGCGTGGATGAAAGAGGTCGAGGCGAATCTTGCTGCCCGGGCCGCGGCGTCCAGTCCTATCGGGTGATGGCGGCACCGCACGACAACCGGCTCGACGACATGTCGATGGTGCCGGTGGATTGCCTGCGGTGCGGAGCTGCCGTACTGGTCCGCAAGAGCAGCTGGAGTCAGACCAGCGTGCAGTGGACCGGTACCGCTCTCGGTCGTTGTGAAGAGCGCTGCACCGTACAACAATTGGCGGCGTATGGAGATCGCAGCCTGTTCCTGGCGTGCTCGGCGCTCAGCGGAGCGATCGATGATGCCGTACGCGCGGGGACGCTTCCGGTCGTCGACGGCAGCTTCTCAGACTGATGAAATGGGCTGCGCCGTCAGTCACGGCGCAGCCCCACGGTTTCTAGCTGGACACCGTCACGTCCATGAGAGGGAGCCGCTCCATCGCGGTGGCCCGTGGATCCGGCGCAGCCGCCGCGGCCGCGTGGTTCTCTTCACCACGGGTGTAGGTCCACACGCAGAACGGCTCACCTTGGGCGAATTTGAAGTCCTTGGGTGGCAGGTTGATGGCCAGTTTGCAGCCAGGAAAGAACGGTGCCGAAATGCGTTGCTCGAAAGTGCAATTCATCCAGGCGCGCGCTGGCGGGTACAGGCCCTCGTCGGTGTACTTCTGCAGCACCTCGCAACGGCGCATGTTCAACACGACGTGGTCCGGGTTGTAGACGATGTATTCGCCCCCGTAGCCCAGGGTGCCGTCGATGCTCAACACCGCCAGTTTCAGGAAGTCCACCACATGCACCGGCTCGATCTTGAGGACCTTCGCCAGTTTCGGGTACTGGTAGTCGATGATGAGCTGGTACATGTCGGGCAGCCCCAGCCATACCTCCTCTTCGGGAATGATCTTCGTCCATTGGTCGATGAGGTAGTTGTGCCCCTTGAGGTACTGGTCCCAGTAGGTCTTGATCAGGCGGATCAGAGCCGGCTTCGTGAGATCCTCGGTCTGTACGTCGAACGGAATCGCTTGGTATTGCGCGTCTTTCCAGTCCCAACCGGGCGGAGCGATGAAGCGTCCCATGGGCATGACCTGACGCATGCCGGCCCGGGAGACCTGGGCGGTCACATCCATCGCGGCATTGATGCCGACCTTCTCCGAATAGATCTTCACGTGCGCATACGGCATGAAGTTCAGAACATCCTCGAACACGCGTGCCAGGCCGACCAGGAAGTCGCGGGAGAAGTCCTGGATGTTGCCGACCTTGCCCATGAAGTCGTGGGTGTAGTCGTCGTAATTCAATTCCATGGTCTCCGTGGTGATTTCTACAGATTCGGGGGTCATGTTTCCTCCTCGGTGGGCTGTGCTGCGTGAGCATCAATAGGCGCGGGACGGTTAGCGACCACTGTTACGCGGCGGGCATCCCGCTGTCAGATTCAGCATGCATGTCAGAATCTGACAGGTTCAACGGTAGTGTTCGGGAGACGTACGTCACTACCGGATTCCCTGTCATCGGGATACGGATTGCCGTGCCGGCGCCGCATTGCAAGGGAGACGAAATACTATGAGCCGCAACGCCGAAACCAGGAGGATGCATGCGGGCTGAGGGTAGGACGGCGACGCTGACGGAGCGCCGTGCCGAGGAGCTCCGACTGGATATCGCCATTGCCGCGCGTGACATCTTCCTCGCGGAGGGATCGACGTCGGCGACGGTCGAGCGCATCTGCCAGGCCGTCGGTATCGCGCCGCGGACTTTTCATCGGCATTTTCCGGTCAAAGAAGACGTCGTCATGCCGCTGTTCCGTCAGTTCGGCAGGCTCAGCGTCGAGGTATTGTCGGCCGCTCCGCCAGACGGTGATGTCGTGGACATCCTCGTGGACGCATTCAGTACCGAGGTGCCCAAACGTGGACAGGTGGAGTTCGACCGCACGTTCATGGCACTGGTGGTCGGTGCACCCCAGTATCGGCTGCGTTGGTTGGACTGGGGTCAAGAACTTGTCGGGCCGATCACCGAGTTTCTCGACACCCGGATCGGCCTGGACGATGATCCGATGACGCGGGAGTTACCGGCGCAGTTGATCATTCAGGCGTGCCGGCATGCCTATGTGCAGTGGGTCGAGCACGGTGACTTCGACCGCCTGCGATCGGTGCTGCGGACCGGGATGGGGATGGTTGTCGGGGCCTTGCCGGGCGCCGAACCGGGAAACTGATGGGTGCCTCGTCCGGTAGGGCCCCGCGGCACGCCGGTCCTGCGCAGCTTCCCGTGCGGAACCGGCGTGCTTTCTTGACATCGAGGCATCGTGCCCGAGGGAAAGTCGGGGGACTACGCGTGCGCGCCGCCGTCGACCCGGATTTCGGTGCCGGTGATGAATGCGCCGTCGTCGGAGGCCACCATGGCGATCACCGCGGCGACAGCACTCGGATCGCCGAGGATCGGGTTGTCCCGGCCGTGCAGTAGCGGCGTCTGCTTGGCCCACAATCCCAAGTCGTAGCCTTCGGGCATCTTCTCGAGTGTGGTGTTGGCCAACGCGGTAGAGACACCGCCTGGCTGGACGTTCACCGCACGCAGGCCCTGTTTCGAGTACTCCAGTGCCAGTGAGTGGGTGAAGCTCAGGACCGCGCCCTTGCTGGCGGCGTAGGCCGCCATGTAGGGGTGGGCGAAAGTCGCCGCGGTGGAGGTGAAGTTCACCACCACGCCACGGCCCGACTCCAGCAGGGCCGGGAGTGCCTGACGTGTCATGAGGAAGGTACCGGTGAGATTGACTGCGAGCGTCCGGTTCCAGTCCGCCAACGTGGTCTCGTGGGTATGCGAACAGGTCTGTATCGCCGCGACGTTGACGAGTACGTCGAGGCCACCCAACTCAGCCACCGCACCGTCGACGGCGGCGATGACTGCATTCTCGTCCGAGATGTCGAGTGTCGCGGTGGTCAGGCGCTTGGCGGTGCCGGCGTTTTCCGCAGCGTCGGCAGTGGTCGCCAGTCCGTCGGCGGCGATGTCGTAGGCCACCACGGTGGCGCCCTCATCGAGCAGCCGTGCGGTGGTGGCCGCGCCGATGCCGGACCCGGCCCCCGTCACGATGACGCGACGGTCGGTGAAACGATCCATTTTCCAGTGCCTTTCGCGGTCTATGCGAGTTGGAACGCGCTGACAGGCGCGTCTTCCGGGTACGTCGTCGGGGCACCCAAGTCGTAGGCCGCGTTGAGTGCGCCGATGAACGCGGCGTCGTGGAGGGGCTCGCTGGGGACGTCGAGTTTGATGCCCTTGCCTTTGAGGTCATCGACCATCATGCCGATGGCGCGTTCGATCGTGATGTCGTCGGAGCCATCCATGTTCTTCTTCAGTTCGTCGTAGTCCGAGAACACTTCGGCGGACCAGTGCACCAGGAACCTCAGCTCGTCGGTGTGGTGACTCCCGATGACATCGTCACCGTTCTTCAGCAACCATTGATCCCGGTCGGCCGGGTCGCCGGTGAACACGGTGTCGAAGGACAGGCCGGCGGGAACCTGCTGTGCCAGAGGCCCGTTGGCCTCGCCGCGATGCATCATCATCTCGTTCTGCACGACCACACCCCGGTTGTTGATCGGCGGCAGTACCCGTCCGGGCGCCTTGAGCGGTCCGTCGGGCCAGTACGTGAATCCTGATTGTTCATCGAGGGAGAACCAGGTGATGACCTGGGCCATCTTGATCAGGTAATCGGTGAACAGCCCTGATTTGCCCATCACGCTGCACAGCCAGGTGGGTGCGTTCTCGTAGCGCACACCACGGAAGCTCGGGGAGTCCAGATGACCGGGATCGCGGTTGGCGCATGGGCCATTGATGTTGAACAGCATTATCTGTGGCTTCGCGTACTGCGCGTTCCAGTAGCTCTTGGCGTGCTCGAGGAAGGCGCTGTGGTAGAAGCAGTCGTGCAGCTCGGGGTACAGGACGGCACCGTAATTGGCGAGATAGCCGCGGAACGTCGGAGTGAGAAACAGATCCAGGGACGGGGTGAACCCCTCTGGGAACGAACCGCTCATGGTCGCCATCAGCTCGTCCGCGGAGGCGAAGTGCTGCGCGATGATCAGCTTCCACGGGCCCTGGTCGTGCACAATGTCGAGCAGTCGCCGCCGCTGGTCGGGGGTGTAGACATCGGTGATCTCGCGCGGTGGCGCGGCGGGACGGAGGACGTCGGACAGCTCGCGTCGCCGCTCATCGGTCAGCATGGTGTTCTCCTTCGGTGGTGAGTGTGTCGACTGTCGACGTTGGGGCAGAAGCGCTTTGCATGAGGGATCCGTTGGTGGATCGGCCGGTGGCACCGGGATGGGCGAACTTTGCGCGCACCAGCGCACCGACTTCGGCCATGGCCAGCCGGCCGCGGGCGGTCGCGTCTGATCGCATCAAGAACCCGTGGTACATCCCGGGATAACGCGTGAGAGTGGTCTGTACTCCCGCCTCCCGTAACCGATTGGCGTAGCGCTCACCCCAGTCCCGGATGGGGTCGCACTCGCCGGTGACCACGATCGCCTGGGGCAGGCCGCTCAGATCGGTTGCGTAGGCCGGCACCTGATAGTGCGAATGCGGCCAATCGCCACTACGGTCGACCAGTTCGTGCATGTAGACGATGTCGTCGTGGCGCAGCATCGGTGCGTCGGGCATCGCGGTGATCGATGGTGCGCCCATGTCGCGATCCAGGCCGGGGTAGAGCAGGACCTGCAGGGTTATCTGCGGCCCGGCGTGGTCACGCGCCGCCAAAGCCACTGCGGCAGCCAGTGATCCACCGGCACTGTCGCCGACCACCCCCAGCCGTCCGGCGTCGATGTCGAGTTCGGACGCATTGGCGGCGATCCATTCCGTCGCTGCGTAGGCGTCGTCGAACTGCGCGGGTGGTGGTGACTCCGGTGCCAGGCGGTACTCGACGGCTGCGACGGCGACTCCGGTGGCGTGGGCCAGTTCTCTCGCCAACGGTTCGAACGAGTGGTTGGAGCCCATGACGAGCCCGCCGCCGTGGAAGTAGACCAGGACTGGGAGGCGTTCATCCGTGCTGGGCCGGTACAGGCGGACCGCCAGCGGGCCGGCAGGCCCCGGGGCCGTGAGGTTCTGTGTGCTGGCCATGGTCGGCATGTCAGGGAGCGGCGCGGATTCGATACCGGCGCGGACGGCCGGCAGGCCGCGGGTCCGCATCGGTGCGATGTCTCCGAAAGATGCGACCCGGACGGCGGCATCGTGATCGAGTTGTGGTGTAGGCATCTCAGTTGTGGGTGGGGTCGAACCGGCGATGCTCGCGCAGTTGTGGCGCCTGCTGGCTGGTCAGTACGCGGGCACGTTCGGACATCGCCGCACCGACATAGTCCGGTTGGGTGATGAGATAGAAGCGTCCTTCGGCGGCTTGATCGAAGACCACCTGTGCGGCGGCGAGGGGGTCCATTGCGGCTGCTTTGATATCGAGCATGGCCGCGCGCTGCCCCTCGGCGGCATCGGTGTTCCCGGTGTCGACTCCGCCCGCGGATTCGAAGATGTTGGAGACGACGGCTCCCGGCAGGACGGCCTGGACGTGAATGTGACGAGCATGGCCTGCGGACTGCACCTCGAGATTCAGGCATTCGGTCAGCGCCAGCACGGCATGCTTGCTCATGATGTAGGGCGCCTGCAGGGGAACCACGGCGACCCCGCCGAT
This sequence comes from Mycobacterium sp. SMC-18, assembly GCF_045310895.1. Lineage (NCBI taxonomy): Bacteria > Bacillati > Actinomycetota > Actinomycetes > Mycobacteriales > Mycobacteriaceae > Mycobacterium > Mycobacterium sp. SMC-18. Next base: position 85,083 of record NZ_JBJIAL010000003.1, on the reverse strand, counting down.
CGAAGACAGATTCCACACCCACGCGGGCGCATCGGTGGACATCATTCGTGGCAGAAACGCGCGAATGCCATGGAATACGCCGTTGATGTTGACGTCGACGATCCGCTGCCAGTTGGCCAATGGGGTATCCCACAGGTAGCCGAACTGTTCGACTCCCGCGTTGTTGACCAGCAGTCGCACGGCACCGAATTCGTCGAATACCCTGTCCGCCAGCCGCTGTACCGCCGCGGCATCACGAACGTCGCAGACGGCGTCGACTGCGTTTCCTCCGGCCACGCGGATTTCGTCACGCAGAGCCGCAATGGCGGCGGCGTCGATGTCGGCCAACACCACCGTCATACCGAGCTGACTGGCGTGACGCGCCAGGCCGGCGCCGATGCCGGCGCCGGCGCCGGTGATGACGGCCACGCCACCACCGAAGATCGCGTCAGCGGTCACGCGGGTTGCCCGTTGGCGGCCGCGGCCTTCGCGGCGTGCTCGGCGAGCGGGATCGAGTTCTCGGCGTCCAGCACCACCGTCATCGAGGTGAACACCAACGCATCACCCGCGCGCCGAATGCCGACGTCGACCACGCCGCTCGACACCCCGAACGGGACGTTGTTGGTGATCTGGTTGACGTACAGATAGAACCGCACCGTCGTGACCTCACCCTCGGTTCCGGTCCGGAAGACGTTGGTCGCGTGGTGGCGGCACGGGTACGGGTTCTCGTTGCGGTGCTCGGTGAGCCAGGCGAGAGTCTCTGCGCCGCCGTGCAATTCGGCCGCCAGCAGATGCTCGAATGGGCAGTTTCCGGAATCCGAACGGCTCAGATACTCCATCTCGTCGCCGATCCGAGCCGCCACTTCGGCGAAGTTTCCCTGGTCGTAGTGAAACCAGAACTCGGCGATGAATTCTTGGGCCTCAGGCAAGCTGATCGAGTTGCTCATACCGGTCAGTCAACTCGCCGGAGTTGCTCGTCACAGCGCCCGTGACCGGTCACCGGAATAATCCCGAAAGCTACCCGGTGCCAGTGATCAACGCCCACACGCCGGTGCGGCCTGCTTCAGCCGCCGCGGCGGCGACCTTCCGGTCCCAGAAGTGCACAGAACCGTTCTCCGAGCGCCACGCCAGGGCTGCGCGGGTCCATTCGTGCAGGCGGTGTTCGCGTGTCGTCCCGATCGCACCGTGCACCTGGTGGGCATGACGTGTCACGGCCGACGCCGCATGCCCAGCGCAGGACCGTGCGACTGCGATCTGGAAGTCGAGATGGTCTGTCAGCCATCCTGTTTCGAGTGCGGTGTGCAGTGCCGCTTCGGTAGCCGAGCGCGCAACCGCCGCCTCGGCGGCGGCATCTGCGATCAGGTTCTGGATCGCCTGGAACTTGGCGAGGGGACGGCCGAACTGGATGCGCGACATCACGTGCTCAACCGAGGCCGCGATCGCGCAATCCAGTGCGGCACAAACCTGAATGGCTCTCACCAACGCGGCCTTGCGCTCGAGTTCGGTGACCAACTCGGGCGCTACCGCCTGTCCGGGCCACCCGGCCGCATCGACTCTCACGGTGTCGCGCGGTTCGCCGATCAGGTTGCGTCCCGGGGCGATCGTGATTTCCGTGGTGTCGACATCGGCGACACGATAGCCGTCGCCGGTCCGCCACACGGTGACGATCCGGTCGGCGGAGCCGGCCCAGGGCGTCGGCGCCCGAGGTGCATCGGGTTGCGGCACCACGTGGATCGTGCGGAGCGCGTCGTCGACTTCGTGGCCGACGGCCTCCAGCAGCCAGCACGCCAAGAGATCATGCTCGGCCAACGGCAGCCGTACCCCGTGCCGCACTGCGGCGGTGAGTAATTCAGCCGATTCGCGCCAGCTCGCGCCGCTACCGCCGGATTGTTCCGAACCGGTCAGCCGCACCAGCCCGAGCTCATCGAGCCGTTGCCACAATGTGCGGTCAAAGTCGACTCGTGCCTCGGCCGGCCCAGGATCGTGGGACAGCCGGTGGTCGGCGAAGACGGCGTCCATCATGTCGACCAGATCGCGATCGACTGTCGGCGCGCTTGTCATCGATCCGATTGCGTTCATCGCAACCCCAATCCCCGCGCGATGACGCCGCGCAGTACCTCGTTGGTTCCGCCGCGCAGGGTGAATCCGGGGCGCTGGTCGACCGCGTGGAACACCAGATCGGCCCACGACGAGTCGACCCTGCTCTCATCACCGGTGCGCAGATCGGCGTAGTCGGCGATATCGCCCTCGACGGTGGTGCCGAGGACCTTGACCACGGCTGCGGAGACATCGGCGGCCTCGCCGCGTTGCAGGGCATCTGCCACAGCCATCGATGTGTGATGCAGCCCGGCGATACGTGCCACCAATCGGCCCATCTCGACGTCGCACGAAACATCTTGTGGAGCAGCCTGTTCGAGTGCAAAGCCCAGGAGTGGAAACGTCGAGAGGAACCGTTCCGGGCCACTTCTCTCGAAGCTCAACTCGGAGGTCACCTGGCTCCAACCCTGCCCGATTTCTCCGAAGACCCGGGAGTCGGGCACGAACACCTCATCGAGAATCACCTCATTGAAGTGGTGCCCACCGTTCATGGAGATGATGGGCCGAACGTCTACGCCCTCGGTGGCGAAGTCGACGATGAACTGGCTGAGCCCCGCGTGCCGATGTGCCGAGTCCGCCGGTGCGGTGCGGGCCAAGACGATGAACGCGTGGGCCCGGTGCGCCCCCGAGGTCCATACCTTGGTCCCGGTGATCGCCCAGCCCCCGTCGGCACGGACTGCTCGCGTGCGCACGCTCGCGAGATCCGATCCTGAGTCGGGCTCGCTCATTCCGATGCCGAAGAAGCACTCACCGCGGACGATGCGGGGCAGGTACTCGTGCTTCTGTTCTTCGGTGCCGTACTTGAGAAGCGACGGCACGATCTGGCGGTCGGCGATCCAATGGGCGGCCACCGGCGCCCCGGCGGCCAGTAGTTCCTCGGTGACGACGAAGCGGTCGTGAAACGAACGGCCGTGCCCGCCATAGTGTTCGGGGACCGTCATACCCAACCAGCCTTGTCGTGCCAGCGAACGGGTGAAGGTCTCGTCCCAGCCGCACAACCAGGCGTCGACCGACGGCGTGAAGGCGCCCACAGCCAGTTGTTCGGCGAGGAACGTCCGGACCTGGCCGCGCAACGCGTCAGCAGCTGGGTTCGAGCTGCTCGCCGGCGGCACCAGACGTCTCAGGGTCGGCGTCATGAGGTCTTCCACTTCGCGATGCGCTCGTGGTGCGCTGTGTCATGGTGGGCCAGCGGTTGCATGGCTGCGGCCATGCTGAGGGTCGATTCCAGTGTGCCGGTGATGGATTCCTGAAGCAGTCGTTTGGCCATCCGCAGCGCGTGCGGGGGATTGGCGGCGATGCGCTCGGCCAGGGTGTGCGCTTCCGCAAGCAGATCCTCATGGGCCACAACGCGGCTCACCAAACCCCAGTCGAGCGCCGTTGCGGCATCGATGCGGTCACCGGTGAAGGTGAGCTCGGCGGCGCGGGAGTATCCGATGGCCCGCGGCAGAAACCAGGATCCGCCGTCGCCGGGAATCAAGCCGAGCTGCACGAAGCTCTCCGCGAATGACGCGCGCTCCGAGGCGATGCGGATGTCACACATCATCGCCAGATCGCAGCCGGCGCCGATCGCGGCGCCGTTGACCGCGGCGATGATGGGGACTTCGAGCCGGCTCATCGCACGTGGGATGCGTTGGATGCCATCGATGTACGCACGACGCTGGTCGATGGGGGCGAGGCCGAACATGCCGCGGCGGTCGGCCATCTCCTTGACATTGCCGCCGGCCGAAAAGATCTTCCCGCGACCCGTGAGGATGATCGCCCGAACTGCGTTGTCGCGGTTGGCTGCATCGATGTTGGCCTCGATCGCCGCGATCACATCCGGGGAAGATATGGCGTTGCCTGCCTCTGGGAGATCGATCGTCCAGAGCTGGATCGAGCCGCTGGTGCTGACATCGACGGGTGCCTTCACGGCCGTGCCCTGAGTTGAAGGGACTTCGTCTGCAGATACTCCTCGAAGCCGAATCGCCCGAGCTCCCGGCCGATTCCCGATTTCTTGTAGCCGCCGAACGGCGCGGTGGGGTTGTAAGGACCGCCGTTGATGTCCAGCTGTCCGGTCTGAATCTGACGTGCGAACGCGATCGCGGTGTCGTCGTCGGCGGCCCACACCGCCCCCGACAGGCCGTAGGGTGTGCCGTTGGCGATGCGCAGGGCATCGTCGTCGTCGGTATAGGGGATGACGGCAAGTACGGGTCCGAACACTTCTTCCTGTCCGAGTTCAGATTCCGGGTCGACATCGGCGAATACCGTTGGTGCCAGGAAGAACCCGATGTCACGGATCCGCTCGGAGCCCCCGGTGAGCAGACGCGCGCCATCACGCTGCGCGCGGTCGATGAATCCGCGCACCGTGTCGAACTGGGATTGTGAGGCGGACGGGCCGATCCGGGTGGCCGGGTCCCAGGGATCGCCGACGGTGTAGCGGCCCACCGCCGATTCGATCAGTTCTAGTGCCTCACGGTAGCGCCTCTGCGGCACAAGCATTCTCGTCCACGCCATGCAGGTCTGGCCGCCGTTGAGGAACGCGTTGCCGACGCCGACTTTGACCGCGGTGGCCAGGTCGGCGCCATCGAGGATGACGTTTGCCGATTTTCCGCCGAGCTCGAGGGCCACCTTCTTGACTGACTGGCCCGCCAGCTCGCCGACACGGGATCCCACCCCGGTGGACCCGGTGAAGGACACGAAGTCGACGTCTGGGTGACTGGCGAGGCGCTCACCGATCACCCGTCCAGGGCCGGAAACGATGTTGACCACCCCGGGCGGCAGTCCCGCTTCCTCGCAGGCTTCGATGAACGCGAACACCGACAGCGGTGCCTCGTTGCTCGGTTTGAGCACGACGGTGCAGCCCGCGGCGATGGCCGGAAGCACCTTGGCGACCACCTGGTACAGCGGATAGTTCCACGGGGTGATGGCGCCGACAACCCCGTAGGGCTCGCGCAGCACCAGCGAATTGCCCACGCGCTCTTCGAAATCGAACGTGTCCAAGACGTCGGCAAAGCCGTTGGCGACGGCGAGCGGTACCTGCGTTTGCACCGTCTGCGCGATTCGTACCGGGGCGCCCATCTCGGCGGTGATGAGGTTGGCGATGTCCGGCAGGCGCTTCTCCATCGCATCGATCACCCGGCGCAGCCGCTGCCGCCGCTCTGGGACGGTGATCGCCGGATCGAAGGCGCGGCGTGCTGCGGCGACCGCCGCGTCGACATCGGCTTCGTCGCCGGCCGGGACATGGCCGATCACCACTTCGGTGGCCGGGTCGACGACGTCGATGACACCGCTGCCCGACGGGGCCACCCAGCGGCCGTCGATGAAAAGCTCGGAACGTTGGTGAGTGTGCATATTCGTCCTTTGCGAACTACGGGGTGATGCTGGCACGGATGTCGCGCTTGCCGTCCGCCGCGGCGAAGGCGTCATTGATGTCGTCGAGCGAGTACGTCGTTGCGGCGAGCCGGTCGAAGGGCAGTTCATGTTGGTGACGGTCCAGGAAGGTCAGGGCGCGAGACAGCACTGCCGGGTCGTACAGCGAAACGCCGACCATGGTCTTGTTGCTGAAGACGAATCGCGAGGGGTCGAAGGCGAACGTCTGGCCGGCGTTGATGTTGCCGATCTCGACGTAGCGGCCGAACTGTCCCAGCATCTGCAGGCCCTCTTCGATCGCCGAGGGGTGCCCGACGACTTCGACGACGACGTCGGCACCGTGTCCGTCGGTCAGCGCACGAACGGCTTTGGCTCGGTCCCTGGGCGTCGCGACCTGGTTCAGATCCAGCACGGTGTCGGCACCGAAGGCGGCCGCCAACTCCAGCCGTTCGGCGATGCCGTCGATCGCGATCACGTTCGCGGCGCCGCGCGCTTTGGCGACCGCGATCGCATAGAGGCCCAGAGCTCCGGCCCCTTGCACGACAACGTGTTCACCGAGTTGCAGGTCGACGCGTTCGAACCCGTACATCACCTGGGACAGAGCACAATTGGCGCCTGCCGCGATGTCGTCAGCGACGCTGTCCGGAACCGTGTAGACGACGGCGCCGGCCGGCAGCAGGTAGTAATCGCCGTAGCCGCCGACGAAATATGGTGGCTCGTCGGCCCGGCCCAGCATGGCCATCTTCAGCTTCAGGCAGCCGTTTCGTCGCCCGGCAAGGCAATTGCGGCAGCTGTGGCAGCTGTAGAAGTAGGGGAACACCACTCGGGTGCCGGTCTGCAACGGCTTGCCGTTCGAGTCGGTCGAAACACCGTCACCCAGCGCCTCGACAGCCCCAACCATTTCGTGCCCGAGCACCGTTGGCAGTTGCCCACCGAGACCTCGGGTTGCGAACGTGCCGTGCCAGGCGTGTACGTCCGACCCGCAGATGTTGGCGCGGGTCACGCGGACCAGGATTTCACCCGGTCCGACCTCTGGCAGCGTGACGGTCTCGATCTGAAATGGCTTGCCGGGCTCATCGAATCGCGCGATGCGGCCTTTGTACATATGTTGTGTTCCTTCAGTTTTGCGCGAATTCGGGGCTGAATTCTTCACGCAGTCGGCGTTTGAGCAATTTGCCGCTGGGGTTCTTCGGGAGGGAATCGACGAAGAAAACCCGTTTGGGAGTTTTGAAGCCTGCGAGATGACCACGGCAGTGGGTGAGGACTTCGTCTTCGGTCAGCGTCATCCCGGCGCGGGGGACCACGGTGGCGACGACAGCTTCGACCCACAGCGGGTGCGTCAACCCGAAGACGGCGGCTTCCTCGATACCGTTGTGCAGGTACAGGATTTCTTCCACTTCGCGGCTGGCGACATTCTCCCCGCCGGTCTTGATCATGTCCTTCTTGCGGTCCACCACGTGCAAGAGGCCGTGCTCGTCGTAGAAGCCGAGATCACCGGAATGGAACCAACCACCGGCGAACGCCTCCGCGGTCTTGTCCGCGTCGTCGAGGTAGCCCAGCATCAAATGTGCACTGCGGTGGGCGATCTCGCCGACGGTTCCCGGTGGTACGGGAGTGTTCGTCTCGTCGAGGATGGTGGTTTCGACATTGACCACCGGTCGGCCTGCCGATCCGGCGTGAGCGTCCTGTTCCTCCGGTCCGAGCGCCGAGGCCAGGGGCGCCATCTCGGTCTGGCCGTAGAAGTTCCACAAGCGCAGACCCGGCAACCGGCGACGCAACTCGTGCAGGATTTCGGTGGGCATCGGTGAGGCGCCGTAGTACCCCTTGCACAGGCTGGACAGGTCGACCTGGTCGAAGACGGAGCTGCGCAGCAGGCTGATCCACACAGTGGGCGGCGCGAAGTAACTGGTGGCGTGGTGGCGCTCGATGGTGCGCAGGACCAGTTCGGGTTCGGGGCGGGGCAGGATGATGCTTGTCGCGCCGAGATAGATTGCGGTGGCCAGGAAGTTGTCGAGCTGTGCGCAGTGGTACAGCGGCAGGGAATGGATGACGACGTCGTCGCCAGACATCGAGCCGGCGACGATGGTGCTGATGTACTGCCACATCAAGCTGCGGCTGCTGTGCATCACCCCCTTCGGCCGCGACTCGGTGCCACTCGTGTACATCACCCGGACGAGCTGTTCGTCGCCGAGAAGATGGTCCGGGGCAGTGCTCGTGGCGGCGAGCCAATCGGCGAAATCTGGCCATCCAGAGGGACACTGCTGCCCGGCCGGAGCCAGCGCTGCGGTGACGTGCACTGCGGTGCCGCGGCGCAGCGCGTCCGCCGCCACCGGCGCCAGGTCCGCTTCGACGATGAGCCCGGCAGCATTGCTGTGCGCCAGGATGTAGGTGATCTCTTCGGCGGTGAGCATGAAATTGATCGGGACCAGAACCACGCCGGCACGGGCCGAGGCGAATGTCAGTACCGCGTACTGCCAGCAGTTCCGTGACAACAACGCAAGCCGGTCTCCGACCCGAAGACCGTTGTCGCGCAACGCCGCAGCGGCACGGTCGACCAGGTGGTCGAACTCGGCGAAACTCAGCGACACCTCGCCGTCGACGATCGCTGTCTTGTTCGGCTGTCTGCGCGCCGCCCGGCGTGGAATGTCGGCGAGGCTGTGGCTGCGGGCCCGGGCGATAACGGTGTCCAGGTCATCAGAATCCATGCGGTGAAACGTATGTAGCGCACCGAGTTGCTCGCAGGATCGTATCCCGCTCAGAGGTCAAAGCAGCGGCGGCGAAAGGGCGGTCCCTTCGATACTCGATTGCATGACCGCCGCGACCGAATCGTCCTCACCTGTAGCCAGCGCTGCTGACCCTGACGCCCTGCGTGCACACCTGATGCAGGCAGATCCCGGTGTCCTCGTCGCTGTGCTCGCACAGATGACCGGCGATGCATCGGTCGTCGATCGGTACGCCCCCAAGATCGATCACGTGCAGGACCCGCCTGAGCGGGCGGGGACCACCGATCCCGAAACCATGCACGCGCTGGTCGGCGAGATCAGCACTGCGCTCGTCGACTTCCGGCCCGAGGACGCGGCCGGCGCAGACCGCGACCTGTTCACCCGGGTGCTGCCGCTGGCGGTGGGCGGTCCGGTAGATGACGAATTCGTCGACCTGCTGATCGAGCAGGGTGGTTTCCGCCCGTCGCAACCTACGCTGCCGCGCACGGTGCCGATTCCCCAGACCACTTCCATGGCCATCATCGGGGCCGGGTTGGCCGGCATCGCGGTAGCACTGGCGGCTGCCGAGGAGGGCGTCCAGTTTCAGATTTTCGACCGCAACAGCGAAGTCGGGGGTACGTGGCTGACCACCACGTACCCGGGCATCGGCGTTGACACCCCGTCGGCCTACTACTCGCTGTCGCGTGAAGTGAACCCGGAATGGTCCAGCTATTACCCGCAGGGCGCCGAGTACCAGGCTTATCTCGTCGCGCTCGCGGACAAGCACGAGCTGCGCAAGCACATCCGGTTCGGCACCGAGGTGGAGGCGTTGCGGTGGGATGAAAGTCGTCAGCAGTGGCAGATTCATTCGCGCGGCGCCGACGGAAGCACGACGGTTGACCATGCCAGTTTCGTCGTAACCGCGGCCGGCTACCTGAATCGTCCCCGCTTTCCCGATCTCGAGGGCCGGGAGAGCTTCGGCGGCATCAGCATTCACTCGGCGCAGTGGGATCCCGCGCTGGACCTGACGGGCAAGAAGGTGGCGATCATCGGTGCCGGCTGCACCGCGGTGCAGATTGTCGATGCCTGCGTCGACCAGGTCGAACACCTCACCGTGTTCCAGCGGCAGCCTCATTGGGTCGCTCCCCGCAAGCGGTTGTCCGACGACGTCCCGGAACATCGCCGCTACCTGGGGCGGGTGCTGCCGTTCTACGCCATGTGGAACCGGGTCAAGTCGTACTGGGCCACCGCCGACAACAACTACCCGGTCATCCTGCAGGACCCGGAGTGGTCCAAGAACCATTTGTCGATCTCGCCCGCCAACGACGTGCTGTTGCAGATGTGCACGGACTACATCAACCAGATGTTCGGCGCCGGAACAGAATTGGCCCGCAAAGTCACGCCCGATTTCGCCCCGTACGGCAAGCGGATCATCCGCGACCCCGGCGGCTACTATGCCGCGTTGACCCGTGATCACGTCGACGTCGAAGCCAGCGAGCCGGCCGCGGTGAACGCCGATGGGATTGTCACGCACGACGGCCGACAGATCGACCTCGACGTCATCATCTACGCCACCGGCTACCACCTGGACTTCCTGTCGACGATCGACATCCGCGGTCGCGACGGCCGGGCGTTGTCCGCTGAGTGGGGCGACAGTCCGCGTGCCTACCGAGGTGGCACGGTCCCGGGCTTCCCCAACCTGTTCATCACGTCAGCACCGAATTACAGCCCAGGCCACGGCGCGGGCGCCAACTTCTCGATGGAGGTGCTGGCGCACTACATCATCGAGTGTCTGCAGCTGATGGCGCTGCGCGGCGTGCCGACCATGGAGGTCACGCGCAATGCGTACGACGAGTACGTCGAGGGCATCGACGAGACGATGCGCGGCACCGTGTGGTGCCATACGCCCAACGCCCACACCTACTACCGGTCCGGTTCAGGGCGCGTCGTGGTGGCCACACCATATCGACTGGTCGACTTGTGGCGTCAGCACCGGGCACCCATCGAGGAAGACTTCATCCTGCAATGACAAGGCTCTTGGCCGGTAAGACCGCACTCGTGACGGGCAGTAGCCGGGGGATCGGACGGGCAATCGCACAGCGGCTGGCGGCCGAAGGGGCCACGGTCGCGGTCACCGCGCGCGGGCATGGTCCGTCAGCGTCGGTGCGCGCCGGCGTGAGTGAGATGATCCCGGGCAGCATCCAGGAAACCGTGCGGCTCGTCGAAGACGCCGGCGGTTCGGCCTTCGGCGTGCCGGCGGATCTCGAAGACCCCGACGCGCGTGGCGGCCTTGTCGAGGCGGTCCTGGAACGGACCGGGCGCATCGACATCTTGGTCAACAACGCCGGTTTCGCCGACTATGCCGTGGTCGAGGACATGCCGATGGCAACCTTCGACCGGACAATCGACCACTACCTGCGCATCCCGTTCGCCCTGACGAAAGCCGTTGTGCCGCACATGAGAAGCCAGGGTGCGGGCTGGATCGTCAACATCGGCTCGGTTACCGGGGTGGCCCCGGCGCGGCCGTATCGGGACTACAACAAGACCGCCGGCGATGTCATCTACGCATCGTGCAAGGCGGCTCTGCACCGGTTCACCCAAGGGGTGGCAGCCGAGTTGGTCGATGCGAACATCGCCGTCAACTGTGTGGGTCCGTCCACTGCGGTGCGTACCCCTGGCGCCGCCGCGCTCATTCCCGAATCGTTTCCCACCGAGCCGGTCGAATATCTGGCAGAGACGGTGCTGGCCATGTGCCACGCGCCCGCCGCGGAGCGGACGGGTCTGGTGGCGTTCAGCTTGCACTACCCATGGTCCCAACAATTGCCGGTGCACTCGCTGGACGGCGGCGCGGTTCTGCCGCCGCTGCAACCGCCGGCATCGGCCAATCCGAACATCCTGCCCGCCGGGGTTTAGCGGCCCCGTCAGCGCAGCACCGGCGTGGTCAGCTCACAGAAGCTGTGGCACAGACGATCTCGGATGATCACGTCGGTGGTTTCCGGGTCGAACCAGCGGTCGACGACCGCCCAATGGATAGGGTGCATCAGGTACGGCCCCATCAGCCCGTCGACGTCGGTGAATTCCTGCTCGAACACGTGCGTCCACGGGCTGGTACCGATAGCGGTGTCGACACGACTGAGCTGCCACGCCGCGATGGTCGAAACATATCTTGGCATCGAAGCCAATTCGCGTTCGAAGTCGGCAATGGTGTCGGCGTCGACGCCGGGGTCGACACGCAGCAGTAGTGCGCGGTACACGGTGCCGCTACCGCTGCGTGTCGGGGTTCCGCGATAAGTCGCGCCGTTGACGTGCATGATCGCCGGATCGGCCAGAATGTTGTCGAAAGTGCTTTGCCGCCAGGAAGCCTGGTCTGCGAAGCGTAGATGGACCAGGATGTCGCCACCATTGCGTGAGCCCGACAGCGTCGGTTCCACCACATACGCGAGTGCGCCGCTGTCGTGGGCTGCCGCGCGCAAGTTCTCCAGGATTCGTACCCGATCGGATTCGTCGACGTCGATCAGGCGCGTCACGCCGACGGTGGCACCCTCTGCTGCCGGTTGTGGTTGCCGCGCAACGACATCACCTGCGGGGGCCACGTTTTCGGGAGACGCGGCCACGCTGCGGTTGCGTTCGACAATGAGGCCGGCCACGCTGTCCCACCACTGTGCCAGTGTCGGATCGCCGCGACCCTGCCATGTCATCTGCCACCACGCCTGCGGGCTGGGCAGGGACCAGGTGATGGTGACGACGTTGGTTCGGTCGTCGAACCAGATCGGTGGACTGACCAGAATGTCCCACATGGTCATACCGCGCTCGATGGCGCCGGGGGCGTATCCGGCGAGATAGGCGTCGATGAATTTCTGGGCACACCCGGGTGCGGTGACCACGCGGTCGATGACGAACACTTCGTCCATGGGTAGAGGCTAGGCGCAGAGGGCGTTGCGCGGTCCGCCTCTTCCCGGTTACCGGGAACGGATCTTTGCTCCTCGGTGATGGGCGGCAATGGTGATCCCATGGGCGACAATCCCTTTGAACCTGCGCAGCTCGGACCGGTGGTGCTGCGGAACCGAATCATCAAGGCGGCGACCTCGGAGGGGCGCTCGCCCGACGGCGCGGTCACCGATGATTTGATCGCCTTTCACCGTGCCTTCGCCGACGGCGGCGTGGGGATGACCACCGTCGCGTACTGTTGCGTCTCTGCCGAAGCCGCGAGCGCGCCGGGACAGATCGTCATGAGTGCAGCTACGTTGCCGGGCCTGCGCCGGTTGACCGACGCCGTACATACTCGCGGAGCGGCAATTTCGGCTCAACTGGGGCACGCCGGGGTGGTGGCGCCCAAGAAGCTCACCGGTGTTACCGCGGTGGCGCCGAGCAGGTTCATCAACCCGACGTCTTTCGCGTACTGCCGCGCGATCAGCGTCGCGGAAATCCAGACCGTCATCCGGCAGTTCGGGGCAGCCGCCCGCATCGCGGTGGATGCCGGTTTCGACGCGGTCGAGCTTCATTTCGGCCACCTGTACCTGCCCAGCTCATTCCTGAGTCCGCTCATCAACCGCCGCACAGATGGGTACGGTGGGTCGATCGACAACCGGTCTCGACTGGTTCGTGAGATCGCTGAACACGTCCGGACAGTTATCGGCGGCCAGGTCGCGGTGATCGCCAAGCTGGACATGGATGACGGTTTCCCCGGCAGCATCTGGATCGACGAAGCACTGCGCACGGCACAACTCCTCGATGCCGACGCCACGCTTGACGCCATCGAGCTGACCCAAGGTTCCTCGGTCTACAAACCGATGTATCTGTTCCGTGGCGATGTGCCGGCCAAAGAGTTTTCGAAAGTGATGCCCGCCGCGCTGCGCCCCGCCATCCGACTGTTCGGCAAGCAAGCGATGGGCAGGTACCCCTACCGGGACTTGTACATGCTCGACGCCGCTCGGCAATTCGTCCCGCTGATGAAGAACACCAAACTCGTTCTATTGGGTGGCATTACCAACCGTGAACACATCGAGACCGGCATGCGGGAAGGGTTCGATTTCTTCGCCATGGGGCGGGCGCTGCTTCGTGAACCCGACCGGGTGAACACCATGGTCACGGAGCCGGATTCACGCAGCCGTTGCACCCACAACAACAAGTGCATGGTGACCGTGTTCGGGCGCACCCATTGCGTCCTCGACCCCGAACAACGCTACGGAGTCGCCCAGCGGCTCACCGACGACCGGCGGTGAACTGCCTGCAGCGACCGGGAACCACCTTGGTGCGGGCCGAATTCCATGTTGCGCCAGATGCGGGACGCGGTGATTCGAACCGGCGCCGCCAGCCGCTGATCCAGCGTGATCCGGTCGATCGGCCCGCACACGGATACCGCAGCGAGCGGCTGACCGGGCAGTCCGATGGCTGCCGCCACGCAGCCGATCCCCAGTAGTGATTCCTCGCGGTCGAACGCCACGCCACGTTCGCGGGTCTTCGCCAGTTCGACCGCCACTTGCTGGGTGCCGGTAATCGAGAAACGAGTTTGGCGGCTGCTGAAATCGACTTCCGTGCAGTCGCTTTCGGCGAGGATGGCCTTTCCCAGCGCAGTACAGTGCGCCGGTACGCGATTGCCGACCGAGGTGTGGACGAGATCAGTCAGGTGATCGCCGATTCTCTCGAGACAGATGACGTCGGAGCCGTCGAGGACAGCCAGATGTACTACCAAGCCCGTGGCCCGCTGCAGACTGCGCAGGAGGGGCAGCGCGGCCTGGTGAATGCGGCCCTGATGCAGGGCCAGCGACCCCAGTTCGACCAAGCGGGTCCCGAGTTCGTAGTCGAAACCTTCCCGTCGGAGCCAGCGCAGGTGCACGAGTCGCTCGAGCATGCGGTGCACAGATGAACGCGGAAGACCGGTGCGGTGCACGATCTGCACCATCGTCAGCGGTGTCTTGCCGTCGAAGGCATCCAGCACCAGGGACATCCGGTCAATGGCGGCGATCGGCGTTTCGCCGCGGTTCACGACGGTCGTTGTCATGAGGCGCTCCCAGAGGTCGATAGTCAAAAAAGGACTATGACTATTTTTACCATATGGTGTGCGCGCTGTCACACACTGTGGTTTGGGTTCGAAGGGTGCCCGCTCAGCGGATATTCGTCCCATCCCGGGACCGGTGCCCCGTAACTTCTTGCTGGTAAAGGGATCACAGCCACGTCTGGCCGGTGCTGCCGGTGGCGTCTGATCCGGCAGGCGCGTCGGCAAGGGCAGGTATGAAATCAACCATCTCGGCCATGGCGTTGGTCGCCGCCGCATGGACGGCGATGCCGCTGGCGCACGCGGATATCCGCCACGGGAACTTCGAAGTCAGAATCTCCGGCCGGCATGACTTTCACACCTGGCTATGGGCGCTGTCGAGTTGTCAGGGCGACTGCGTTCACGTTCAGGCGATTCCACAACCGGTGGCGAAGGCCTTTCCCTACCAGGGCGACGCGCATCGTCACGACGGACGGCTGACGCTCACCGTTGATGTGCCGGATGGATTGCGTTGCGGGGATGTCTATTACGGGCCTGTGATACCGACCCGGGATACCTATTCGTGGGATCCGAACACCATGTCCGGCACACTGTCATCATCGTTCGCCACCGGCTGCGATGGAGCGCCCGCGGGCACATTGACCTATCCGTTCGACCTCGTGCAGATGTAATTCGGAAGCTGCTACTCGGTGGCTACGGCGCGCGGCCCGCGAGTAAACCGTACAAGCTACGGACGTATCGCCTTAGGTAGATCGGTGACCCACGGATAGCCCCAGTAGCTGAGGCTCTTGATCAATCCCACGGGTGTTCTCCTGTCAGATCATCGCCCGCAGCGGGCCCTGCGGGTCCACGCCGAGGGAACTCAGGGCCGAGGCGTGGTAGACCGTGCCCGGTACGTGGATGGCGTGCGCCTGGCCGACGTGCACATCCCGCCAATACCGTTGCAGCGGCTTGTCCATCCGCGCGGCGTTGCCCCCGCATCGCGCGAATACTTCATCGACCGCCGAGACGGCGCGCCATACGGCTCGCACCTGGGTGCGCCTGCCGGCCGCGCGGTCCTCGAACGACACTTCCGTGCCGGCGGCGACCATGTCGTACATCCGGTCGACATTGGCCAGCAGCTCCTGCCGGGCGGCGTTGATGTCGGCGGCGGCCTCACCGATGGCATACATGACGTAGGGGTCATCTTTGATCGAGACTCCGCTGGAGTTCACGCGCTCGCGTTGGTAATCGAGTGCGGCGGCCAGGGCGCCTTCGGCGATGCCGATGACGGCCGACGAGATGCCCAGCGGGAACATGGTCGACCACGGCATCAGGTACAGCGTCTCGGTCATCCCGGCCTCGCGTTGGGCGGTGCCGTCCATGACCTTCATCGCGTCCATGGTGCGGTAGGTGGGGACGAAGGCGTCCTTGACGATGACGTCCTTGGAGCCGGTGCCGCGCAGGCCCACCACGTTCCAGGAGTCCTGGACGATCTCGTAGTCGCTGCGGGGCAGGATCATGTGCAGCATCTGCGGCGGCATGACGGGCTTGCCCTCGGCGTCACCGAGCATGGCGCCCAGGATGATCCACTCGCAATGGTCGGTGCCCGAGCTGAACTGCCAGCGGCCGTTGAAGATGTAGCCACCGTCGACTGGCGTGGCGACGCCCTGTGGCGCGTAAGGGGAGGCGACCCAGGTGTCGACATCGTCAGCCCAGATTTCGGACGCGACTCGTGGGTCTGCGTAAGCGAGCTGATACGGATGGACGCCGACGACGCCGTTGATCCAACCCGCGGACGGATCCAGTGCGGCGGTGGCCATCACGGTCTCGGCGAATTCACGCGGGTGGACTTGCAGTCCGCCGTGGGCCTTCGGCTGCAGCAGTCGAATGTTGCCCGCCAACTTCATCAATTTGACCGTCTCGTCGGTGAGCTGCCCGGCCCGTTCTGCCTCGGGGCCCTGGGCGCGCAGTTGGTCGGCGATCTCGCGCACCCGGTCGATTACCCGGTCGGTCATCTTGTCGTCCTATCGTTTCAATGGCTGCCACTGATGGTCCGTCGGTGGAATTTCCGTTGGTGAGAACCGTTCCCGGTGAGCGGAAAATGTTGTGGAGCAGAGGTTTTTCTAAAACTTGATGTGCAGTTCGTCTGATATTGGTGTGGCCTGGCAGGCCAAGATCAGACCGTCGGCGAGGTCCTCTGCTTGCAGTACTTCGGAGGCTGCCATGTCGACTTGGCCACCGAGCACGGTCGCCGCGCACGATCCGCACTGGCCTTCTCGGCACGAGTAGGGCACGTCGAGGTCTGCCGCGATCATCGTGTCGACCAGTGTTGCGCGACGCGGCCATCGCAATCGGTGGCTCGCGCCGTCAAGGTCGATCCGTACCGTTGCAGCGTCTCCGCTATCGGAATGATCTGCTGCGGAACTCATCTCATTGGCAAACGGGTCGCTCGAGAGGGACTGGAACACCTCGAGATGGATGCGCTCACGTGGCACCCCGGCTTCGCTCAGGGCCTCCTTGACGACCGACATGAACGCGGCAGGACCGCAGATGAACGATTCGAAGGTCGCGGACCCGGAAAAGACGGTGCGCGCAAATCCGGTCAGCTGCGCGCGAGTCGGCAACCCCTGCACCGACTCCAACCAGTGCAATACCGTCAAGCGACCGGCGTAACGCGCAGCCAGTTCGCGGAGCTCAGCCGCGAAGATCACCGAACGCTCGTCACGGTTGGCGTAGCACAGCACCACTCGTCCGGAACCGGATGCCATCGCTGATTTGAGGATCGACATCACAGGGGTGATACCGCTTCCGGCGGCCCACAACAGAAAGTCGGTGTCGAGCGAGGACGGTGTGAAGACTCCGGCCGGCGGTAGCACTTCGATGGTTTCGCCAGCAGAAATGTTGTCGCACAACCAGTTCGACCCGTATCCGCCCACAGTTCGCTTGATCGTGACCTTCAGTTCGGAATCGGTGTGCGGGGAACTCGCCAACGAGTAGCACCGGGCCACCGAGCCGGTCTGATCGCTCGGTACGCGCAGGGTCAGGAATTGCCCTGGACGGTAGGTGAAGCGGTCGCGCAGCTGTTCGGGGACCGTGAACACCAACGACCGAGCGTCGGGAGTCTCCTCAACGACATCGGCTACCGCTAGCAATACACCTCGGCCTGCGCTGACGATTTCGGTGCCGGCTTCGACATCGTTCATGTGCTGAAAGTCTGGGACGACAAAGGCACGCACCCAACCGGTCTCTCCGATGAGCGGGATCCCTGCATTGGTTTCCGATCACCGGGAATCGCCGAAGATTCGGCTTGGAGGCGGTACCTACCGTTGCAGGTGTGAGCAGGAGATCGAAGCCTGATTCAAACGACGCCGAGACCTGTGGGCACGCAGTGTGACGGGGAGAAGCGCATGAGTGCGCTGCGGCTCGCAGGCAAAGTCGCAGTCATCACGGGTGCTGCGCGCGGAATCGGCCGCGCCCAAGCGGTGCGGTTCGCCCAGGAGGGCGCCGACATCATCGGGCTCGACCTGTGCGGGCCTGTCGAGACCGTCTCGGTTCCCTTCAGCACTCCGGCCGACCTCGAGGAGACGGCCAGGCTGGTCGCACGGGCCGGCGGCCGGATCCACACCGAGATCGTCGACGTCCGCGACCTCAAGGGGATGCAGGCCGCGACCGACCGGGGCGCCGATGTGTTCGGTGGACTCGACATTGTCTGCGCGACGGCCGGAATCACGTCCCGTGCGATGACCATCGATCTCGGTGAAAACGCCTGGCGCACCATGCTCGACGTCAATCTGACCGGAGTGTGGCACACCTGCAGGGCCAGCGCCGAACACCTGATTGCACGCGGTGGCGGCGCCATGGTGCTGACGAGCTCAATCGCCGGCGTGCGCGGCCTTGTCGGGGTAGGCCACTACACCGCCGCCAAGCACGGGGTGATCGGACTGATGCGCAGCTTCGCGCACGACCTGGCGCCGCACGCCGTCCGCGTGAATTGCATTCTGCCCACCAACGTCGATACCCCGCTCATCCAGAACGACGTCGTCCGGACTGCTTTCCGTCCGGACCTGGACCGACCTCCCACGCGGGACGAGTTCGCCGAAGCCGCGCGACGGATGAACCTCCTGTCCATCCCGTGGGTTGAAGCGATCGACGTCGCAAATGCGGCGCTGTTCCTGGCCTCCGACGAGGCTCGCTACGTCACCGCGATCACGTTGCCCGTTGACGCGGGCGCCACGCAAAGATAACTCCGACAAAAGGATTCACGATGATCGATGTTGCCAAGTACGGACCGTGGGCAGTCATTGCCGGTGGATCAGAGGGCGTGGGAGCCGAATTCGCCGTGCAGCTCGCGCGGGCGGGTTTGAACCTGGTACTGATCGCGCAAACCGGGGCCGCTCGAGGAGACCGCGGCACGCTGCCGCGAAATCGGCGTCGAGGTTCGCGTGGAGTCCGCTGACCTCCTCGATCCACAATCGGTTGCCCGGATTTGCGAGGGCACCGCCGACCTCGAAGTGGGATTGTTGATCTATAACGCAGGCGCGAGCACGTGCAACGAGCTGTTCTTGGAGACCGACCTCCGCGAGTTTCAAAAGGTCACCGACCTCAATGTCACGCGGATGCTCGAATTGGTCCAGTACTACGGCCGTCCGATGGCGGCTCGTGGCCGCGGAGGCATCATGCTCGTCGGATCGCTTGCCGGCTACATGGGCGCGTGGAGGCACACGATTTATGCTGGCGCCAAGGCTTTTTCCCGGATGTTCGCCGAGAGCCTCTGGGTGGAACTGCGCGAACACAATGTGGATGTATTGGAATTGGTGCTCGGTGTCACGCGGACGCCGGCGATGGAGCGAATCGGCCTCAATTTCGATGCGCCCGGCATCCTGGTCAACGAGCCCGCTGACGTCGCCGCAGAAGGTCTCGCACACCTTGCCGATGGGCCGGTCTGGGTGGCGGGCGGTAACGTGGGCCGCGCAGAAGCCAACAGTGCCCCGGACAGATCGCGGGTGGTGCTGGAATCGCATGAGGCGATCAGAGCCCTGATTGCCGGGGCACATTGACGTGCGGTTGGGTTTGTCCACGCCAGTAGTGGTGCAGCAGCCCGGAATCGCCAGCGACTGGGAATCCACCGCCGGCATCGAGGATCTGGTTCAGATTGCTTCCGCTGCTGACGAATTGGGTTTCGAGTATCTGACGTGCTCGGAACACATTGCCGTTCCGTCGGCGGATGTCGCCAACCGTGGTGCGGTGTATTGGGATCCGCTGGCCACCTTGGGTTATCTTGCCGCGCACACCAGCCGAATCAGGATGGCCACTGCGGTGCTGGTCCTCGGATACCACCATCCGTTGGAGATCGTGAAACGCTACGGCACCCTCGATCGGGTGAGCGCGGGGCGACTGATACTCGGAGTCGGAATCGGCTCTCTGGAAGAGGAATTCGCGCTGTTGGAAGCGTCGTGGGCGCAGCGGGCCGCACGCGCGGATGACGCGATTTGCGCTCTTCGAGCATCGCTGTCCAGTGCGATACCGCAATACCATGGACGGTTTTATGACTTCCAGGGCATGACTGTGCTGCCGCACGCTGAACAGCGGCAGGTCCCACTGTGGGTCGGCGGACGCGGTGCGGCGTCACTGCGACGGGCAGTACGTCATGCGGACGGATGGATGCCTTTCGGGCTTGATCCGCATGACGTATCTGACATGTTGGCCATCGTCGAACGTCAGCCGGGTTTTGAGGTGGTGCTGTCCACCGTGGTTGACCCAGAGGGTGATCCGGCCGGCACGCGCGCCCAATTGGAAGTCCTGCGCGACGCCGGGGCCACGGCCATCAGCTGCGTGGTCCGGGCAAACAGTGCGTCGCACTACTGCGATCAGTTGGTCCGCTTGCGTGAATTGGAGAAGGAAGTATGACCGAAGCCGAGGTCTTGTCACGTCTGCGGCAACTCGAAGATCAGCTGGAGATCGCGAAAATCATTGCCACGTACGGTCCTTCAGTCGATTCGGGCGACGCCGACCGAGCCGCGCGGCTGTGGGCTGTCGGCGGAACCTACGACGTAGAAGGCTGGCAGATGACGGGCCGTCAGGGGGTACATGACATGGTCAGCTCCCCATCACACCAGGACCTCGTCGCTCAGGGGTGTTGTCACTTCCTGGGACCTGCTGTGATCGCCTTGGACGGCGACGCCGCAGTGGCCGTCTGCGAATCGCTGGTACTGCTGCGCCAGAGCGGTTCAGACTCCAGCGGCGACGACCATTACCGAGTCTGGCGTGCCACCGCAAATCTTTTCGTACTCAACAGAATTGCGGGCAAGTGGCAGATCACCGCACGGACGAGCAGGCTCCTCGATGGTGACCTATTTGTTCGCACACTGCTCGGAGCCGGTCTGGACGGCGTGTCGCCACCGACGCACGAACGGGGGTAGACCGGCTCCGGTGCCGGGAGGTTGCGTCGCCCTGCGCGGGTCAAAGATCGCCTTGCACCCAGCGGCTGGCCCCGTCGACAGCAACGCAGCTCAAGAACAACCCGTCCGGTGCCTGGGCGACGTCGTTGACGAATTGAGGGCAGGGTGAGCCCTCGACCTTGATACCCCGCATCGGCGGCGAGCGAAAATAGCGCGGTTCATATCGCCGCGGAGAGCCGCAGAACACGAGTCGGCCCCATGACGTGGTGCCGAAAACGAAATGCGACGTGTCGCCACAGGGGGCTCCCAACACCACCCCGGGGGAGATGCCGGGCGTGCAGTAGGCGTCCTCGCACGAGGCAGGGGTGTCAGCGGTCGCCACGGGCGGCGGGCCAAGGGTGAGCGCGCCGGCGGCGATGGCCAGCAGCAGTTGCTTGCGCATGGGGCTCCCGAGGTCGTTGATGTGTTCTTCCGATTCAGCTCTACCGAGTTCAGGGAATCCGGCGATACGTGGCCGACCGGTGAGCGGAACCAGCCGCGGCGGCGAGGTCGCCGGCGGCCACAGATCGGTATGTGACAGCGACCACAGCATATGGTAAAAAACTCGCTATTCCTATTTTGACTATTCGAGCGATGAGCCTGGAGGGTTTCGATGACGCTGACCGTCGATATGGCTGCCGAGATGCCTAGCAACGTGATTGATCGGGTTTCCCTGGTGTTGGACGCGTTCGATGGGTCGGGAAGTCTCACCTTGGCGCAGATAGTTCGTCGCACCGGGCTGCCCCGCTCGTCCGCGCACCGCATGCTCGAGCGCCTGGTGAACCTGCGCTGGCTGAGTCGTGACGGGTTCGATTACGAGCTCGGCGTGCGTCTCGTGGAGCTGGGAAACCTTGCGCTGCAACAGGA
Source organism: Mycobacterium sp. SMC-18 (assembly GCF_045310895.1). Classification (NCBI taxonomy): domain Bacteria; kingdom Bacillati; phylum Actinomycetota; class Actinomycetes; order Mycobacteriales; family Mycobacteriaceae; genus Mycobacterium; species Mycobacterium sp. SMC-18. Next base: position 63,676 of record NZ_JBJIAL010000003.1, on the reverse strand, counting down.
CCGAATCCACCGGGCTGCCATTCCGCTCCTGCGTGATCTGCACCGGGCCACCGGGTTGGTGGTGCATCTCGCCATATTGGACGGCTCTGACGTCGTATACCTGGAGAAGATCGGCGACGAGGTGCGAGCTGCGATCCCGACACGGGTCGGCGGCCGCCAACCCGCCCAATGTACCGCCGTCGGTAAGGCGATCCTGGCCTATCGCGACTCTGCTGACGTTGACCTCGCGAAACGACGAACCCGGTACTCGGTCGCCACGAGTGCCCAGCTCGCTGCCGAACTGGACAGGGTCCGCGCCCACGGTGTGGCCACTGAGAGGGAAGAGTCTCTTCGCGGGTTCGGCTGCGTCGCAGCACCGATCGGACCCGTGGGCGAAGCCGTGGCCGCGGTGTCCGTGTGTGGCCCCATGTCAAAGATGACGTTCGACCGGCGGTTGGTGACGCCCGTGCGGATGACCGCCACGGCGGTATGGCGCAACGCCGAAAGCGTCCGCGAGCATGCCACGCCCACGCTCGTGCGCCCCCTGCGGGGCGGTCTTACCGCGCACAACGCGGAGCTGCGCGCGTCTGCGATGCGGCCCGCATGAGCCTCGATCCACAAGTGGCGGACCTGATCGAGGCTCTCGATGGGGGATTTCCCAAGGTATCCACGATGACCGGCGCCGAGGCCAGGGCCGCGATTCGCGCGCGGTTCGTGCCGAACCCGCAGCCCGAATCGGTCGCCGTCGTCTGGGATGACCGGGTGTCGGTCGACGGTGGTCATGTGGATGTCCGGATCTACCGGCCGGAAGCGTCCGGACCGCTGCCGGTTCTGGTGTACGCGCACGGTGGCGGCTTCGTCTTCTGCGATCTGGACAGCCACGACGGACTGTGCAGGAATCTGGCGAATCTCATTCCGGCGGTGATCGTTTCGGTCGCATACCGATTGGCTCCAGAGCACCGGTGGCCTACGGCTGCCGAGGACGTGTATGCGGTGACCCGCTGGGTGTCCGAACACGCGGGTGACCTCGGTGCCGATGTCCAACGAGTTGCGATAGGAGGCGACAGCGCGGGCGGAAATCTCGCTGCCGTGGTCGCACTGATGGCGCGTGATCGCGGCGAGCTGTCCATCGCCGCGCAGATGCTGCTGTACCCGGTGATCGCCGCGCAGTTCGACACCGACTCCTACCGTCGGTTCGGAGCGGGCTACTACAACCCGCGTGAAGCGCTGCAATGGTATTGGGATCAATACGTTCCCGAGCAAAGTGATCGCGGCCATCCGTACGCATCCCCGCTGTGCGGTCGTCTCGAAGGATTGCCTCCGGCCGTCATGGTGGTCGCCGGTTGCGATCCGCTCAAAGATGAGGGACTGGCGTACGCAGATGCACTGCGGGATGCCGGCGGTACCGTTCAGCAGTTGTTCTTCGCGGGCGGCATACATGGCTTCATGACGATGCCCATGTTCGACATCGCGCATGCCGCCCGTCGACAGGCAAGCCGCGCGCTGGGCGAGTTGCTTTGTCGCTAGTGGCGTTTGGATACCGAACCGGGCGCACTCTCGATCAGTGCGCCCGGTTCTGTGCGCATTCTGAACGGCTATCCCTCATGCCGATGACGACTAGATCGGATCAAATGACGAAATACGCCAGACCCCATTGTTTTTCGTGAGTCCGACCTTCACGCTGCTGGCCGACTGCGTCGGTTCGGGATTTTCACGACTGGTGGTGGTTTGGTTCAGGAAGATCAGGACGTGTGCGCTGTCTGCGTGTGCGTCGATTGTGGCGGCACGGACGACCGACGCGACAGCGTGAATGTCCTTCTGTTTGGCGGCCGGCGCGACGAACTGGTCGGCGAACTGGCTGTAGTACGTCAGGAACCCGCCGGTGAGGTGCGAGCGCGCGGCTGCCAGGTCGTGATCCAAACTTGCCGGCGCATAGGACAGTAACGCCACGGCACCTTCGGATGCGGCTTTGGCAACCTGGGTTTCGGCCTCGGCGCTGGCGCGGTCATTGCGATAAGTGGTGAGGTACGTCGCTCCCGCGGTGCCGGCGCACGCCAGCATGAGGCTCATGACGGCGATGGACCGCCACCGGCCCGCAAGCCGGCGGGTCAGTGGCTTCGAACGGCGCGGGTTTGACGTGGTTTGGTCCCCCGATACGTCGACGTGTTGCTCGTCAGCGACCGAGGATGCTTCGTCGGGCTGATCACTTTCGACGTCCTCGGGAGTGGTGTCGTCGGCGGTGGGTGCTGCCGCTTCTGTGGTCATGGCACGAACTCGACTTTCGACATCTTGAGCTGCGCTCCGTCTCTGAACATGGTGACACTGAGGCGCCAGTTGCGTGGTTGTTGGTTGGTCCCCGCCGTGTTGCTCACCGTTGTCGCGGCGGTTACGAGGACCACAGCAGAATTCGGCGTCATCGATTCCACGGCCGCGCTGCGCACCGTGGCCTTTGTCGCCGCCTTTGACTCGCGGGCGACCTGGACGAAATCCTTTGCATCGGCCTGGAAATCATCGCGAAACTGTCCGGTGGAATTGGCGAGGATCTGCTGGACGTTGTCCTCGGCCTTGGTGCCGTCGATCGACATCAGCGTGACGACCGCCTGCGAGGCGGCGGAAGTGAATTCCGCCTTCCGCTGCACCTCGTTGTCGAGCTGACGGTGGTAGTGGAGCATGTAGCCGGTCGCCGCCAGTGCTGCGACACTTGCCAGGACGGCGACAGTGGCCAATACCGTCTTCAACTTTGGGCGGCGCAACCGCCGCCATCGCCCCGTCGACGACTCCTGCGGTGTACCGGTTTCGGCATCAGCGGGATCCGATTCGGCTGCCCGCGCGCGAAGTTCATCGGCTCGTGCGCGCGCTGCTGCGGCCAGCTCTTCTGCGGCGAGTGCTTCGGCCTCCGCCTGGTTGATCAGCCCCGGGTCGACAGGCTGTGCCCGGCCGTCTTCCGCGGCGGTGTCTGTGGCGTTCACCTGCGTCGCGGTATCAGCGCGGCTGAGTAACCGCATGATCCACCTCCGGTTCGCTGCTGATCGTGGGTACTAGTGCCCGTTGGTGCCATTCCCGTTCTGGCCATGATGTTTTCGACGCTAATCCGGTCGAGTTCCGAATGGTGAAGGGTTCCCGCCCAGCGGTTGACGGCCGCCTGGTGCTCGATGAGTCACCAATTTCGTAGTGAGCACAGCGCACCGCTGGCGCCGTTCGATCGGTTGACGACCTGCCCATCGACGGTGAGTGTGCAGCGCAGCGTCTGGCCGGGCTGTGATGGCTGACCGGCTGTGGTGACCGTGACCATCGCCCACTGGTCGGGGTCGTCCAGGGTGGCTTCGTGAACCCAGGGCTTTCCGGGTTCGAGATGTACGTCGTCTCTCGGGCTGAATTCATAAGGGTTGTGGCTGTATTCGGCCCACGTGGGCGGTTGGACATCGCGGTAGTAGATGCCCGCGTTGGTGGCCAGATCGGCCGTGACGGTGTACGTCACGCGGTGCGGCGTCGAGTCGCTGTCTGCGGAAGCGGAATGTGCTGTCGCGGTACCGAAGGCGATCACGAATACGGCGCCCGCCGCTGCTCGGCGTGGTGCTCGATCGATTCGCATCGCAGACTTCCTCCATGGCGGTAGATCCGTAGTCAACGGTGACACACCATCGACCCACGCAGGGTGCGATGACCGCCTGGCGGGATTTTGGCTGTCGCCCAATGCGGAAAGTTGGACAGTAGTAGCTGTACCGATTGTGCGGCAGCATCTTTCGATGAGCCGAAGTGGTCGGACTCGCGCCGTCTGGTGTCCACCGACGGGCGGCAAAGGGGTTCGCCGCAAAGGAGCAGGCCTTGCAGATATCAACGACATCGATCGCTGCGACGGCGGTGACTGTCGGGCTGTTGACGGGGTGGGATTGTGGCATCGCCGACGCCTCGAACGACTGGGGTCTCAATGGCACCTATGTCGCAACGTCCAATGGTGAGTGGGCCAAGACCAACGACATCTATCACGACGAGGCGAGTATCCGCAGCACCTGGACGATCAAGACCGAGTGCAGTTATCCGACCGAATGCGCAGGCACCGTCGCGAGCGACTGGGGATGGAACGCGCCGATCTACATGAAAAGCGGCGTCTGGTACGTCAAGAAGACGGTCGACAACTGGCAGCCATGTGCAGATGGCACTGCAGGGCCGGGACTTCAGGTTTTCAGGTTCTACCCGGCTACCTCAGATGGGGCCGGCGCGGACCCGACATCGTCGACACTGATGGGCGAGGACTCCACCACCGGAGTCAGCGGCTCGTGCGGAAGTAGCAGGGTCCTCTTCATCACGATGCCCTTCAAGCTGGTCAAGACCGCCTGACCCAGGTACCCACTGCGGGGCCGGCCCGCCCTGAGAACGTGCCGGCCCAACGTTGTTCAATCAGGCGGTGAACAGGTCCCGCCACGTCCGTTCTCCGCTCCGCGGAGCCAGATCCTTCTGGCGGTAGACCTTTCCATCCGGACCCGCGTAGCGTCCGGTGGCTGGGTCATACGTGGCGATGGCGACCGACGGGCCCTTCGAAGTCTCGGGAATGAAGGCGCTCGGAGCCACCGGCGTGGGCGCGGCACCATCCGGCGGCGGCGGGGGAGTGTCCGGTGCGGCCTCGCCGGCCGGCGGTTGACCCGTTGTCGGCCTCGGCGTTCCGTCGAGTGGTCCGTAGATCGTGCTGTCATGATCGACCCGAGAATCCGGCGGGATCCCCTGAGCGAGCAGGTTGGGGTCGATCGGATACGGGCCGAGAGCATGCTGGCGCATCGCCAGGGGCTGATAAGGCTTGTCGCTATCGCAGATTTCGACTGTGGGAGCGCGCTTTCCGGGGTTGCCCATACATGGGTAGTTCCGCGCCCCGCGTACACCGATCGGCGAATCCTGCGGCAGCTTGCAGTAGAGCCCGTCGGGGGTGTCGACATCACTGGTGTCTTCCGGTGAGCGCCAGGACGACGGCGGGAGGAAGCCGACGGTGCAGGCCGGCGGATCGCCGATGTTCAGGGTGAAATCGCCCAAAGCCATGCCCGTCGGATTGTTCTTGGGTGCACCGTAAGACTGGGTGGACGACACTGTCGGTGGCAGCAGCACCAACAGTTGTTCGAGCGACGGGTGGTAGGTCACAGCCACCTGCCCGAGGGTTGTCAGGTTGGACAAAAGCAGCGGCAGAGTGGGCTTTACCTGGTTGAACAGGCGGGAGCCCTCGTCCGCGGCGTCCGGCCCGTCTTTGAGAAGCGTCCTGACTTGGGGGTCGTTCTGGACGAGTTGCCGGCTGAGTCCCGCGACGCTGTGGGCCCAGGTCCGGATGGCATCGACGGATTGAGCTTGGCCGTCGAGCAAGGGCCTGCTGTCATCGATGAGCGCTCGAGACTGATCGCTGACGCTGTTGGCGTCGGCGATCAATTTCGACGAGGAATCCAACAGGGACCCGGCGTCGTAACCAGAGCCGTTGAACGCCTTGAATGTTTCGTCGAGCAGCGGGCTGATCTTGTCTTTCGGGATGCTGTCGATGAGCGCACTGGCTTGATCGAGCATCGGTCCGACAGCTTGGGGAATCGATGTTTTCGACGCCGGAATGACCGATCCGTCGTGCAGGTAGGGGCCGGCATCGTTATGGGGTTGCAGGTCGACATATTGCTCACCGACGGCGGACACGCTCAGTACCGCGGCGTGCAGGTCCGCGGGAATCTTCGACGCATTGTCGAGCGACAGGGTGGCGACGGCACCGTCACGGGTGGGCCGGACATCGGTCACCTTGCCGACCTGCACGCCGCGGTAGGTGACATTCGAGAACCGGTACAGGCCACCGGTGGCCGGCAGTTGCAGGCTGACCGTCATGCGCCCGAGCCCCAACAGGGTGGGTGCCTGCAGGTAGACGACCAGCATCACTGCCATACCGATGATCGAGGCGGCCGCGAAGAGGCCGAGCTGAATGCGTACGAAGCGGGTGAGCATCAGTTGCTGCCGCCGTTCGGATTTGTCGGGGCGGCGAGTGCCGGCGCCGGCAGCGTCGCAACAGCTTTCGGCGGCGCGGTCAGCAACGTGCCCAGCGGGTCCTTGGTGTAGTTGGCGTACCAGGGGTCGCCGGGAGCGGGAACCAAAGGGGCTCCTTCCTGTCCCCAGCGGGTGCCCAGCAGCAATCCTCGCTTGAGCCGGGGGATCGTGAAATCGAAGGTGATGAATTCGTTGAGGTAGTCACCGCGAATGCCGCGGTCGATGAAGTTCTGCGGGTAGGGAAACGTTGGCGCAAACGCCAGCACAGTGCCCAGATTCGGTCCGACGTCGGCCAGGGCGCGGAGGGTCGGTTCCAGGTTGCGCAGGTTGGTCACCAAGTCGTCTTGGGTGGCTTTGATCAGTTTGGTGGCTGTATTGCTGAACACGCCGAACTTCTCCAGAGCTGTTGTGATACGGGGCTGCTCTTTGATCAGCACATCCAGCGCGGGCGGGATTCGTTGCAGGGCTTGGGTGATCACATCGCTCTGGCCGGCCATGGTTCCTGCCAGGCGAGTGAGCGCGGTGATGGAGGCATTGATGTCGTCTCGCTGATCGGCGAAGATGCCGACCACATTGTTGAGGCGCGTGAGCAGGTCGCGGACCTGGTCCTGCCTGCCGTTCAATGCGTTGTTGGTCTCGGTGACCAGCTCACCGACCCGGCCGAGTCCGCCGCCGTTGACGAGGACCGATAGCGACGACAACGTCTGTTCCGTCGACGGGTATGTCGACGTCCGGTTCAGCGGCAGGGTGGTGCCTGGGGACAGTTGTCCGGAGGGCGCCTTCCCCGGCGGCGGATCCAGCGCCAGGTGCATGGACCCGAGCAGACTGGTCTGCCCAACGGTCGCTACCGCATTCGCGGGGACCACGGTGCCAGGTTTGACCGACACCTCGACGTCGGCGCGCATGTTGCGCACCGACATTTTCGATACGCTGCCCACGATGACGTCGCCGATCATGACCGGCGAATTCGCCTCCAGGGTACCGACATTGGCGAGTTCGACGTGATAGATCGCGGCGTTGGCCCCGCGTCCCACCGTGCCCGGCAACGGCAACGAGTTCAATCCGTGGAATGCACAACCGGTTACCGACAGCAGGGAGCAGGCCGATAGCGCCGTGAGGCGGGCCAGGGACCGTCGCTTCATCACGGGGTGCCTCCTGGGTTCGGCGCCGCGGGAGCGGCTTCTGCGGGAAGGAGCAGGTCCCGGACTGTGGGTGCTTGTGGCGATGACGCGGCGGCTGGTTGGGGGACCGGCGCGCCGGGGAACAATGCGGGCGCGGGATCGGCCGGTAATCCGTTGGGCGCGTATGCCCCTGGGGGGCCCGGCGGCGCGCCCCACCCGGCGGGAGGGGTGACGTCGTTGGTACCGGTGTAGGCCGACACCGCCGGGGGCTCGGTTGGGGACTCGGCGCGGGAACCGCTTCCGCCGGGGGCGAGTTTGGGGTCGGTGTAAACCAGATTCTCCGGACTCGGTGCCTTGCGGAGATAGACATTCGTCGGCAGTGGTAGGTAATTGAAGTTGATCAGCGACAGGGCTGGGCCGAGATACTGCGCGCACAACTTCGACGATTCGGCTGCCGTGGCATTCTTGACTGCCGCAATCGCTGAGCAGACCACCGACACGGGATCGGCGAAGTTCGACATCGCGAAAGCGCCGACGGCCGTACCACTGTCGGGGTTGTAGATGTTGTAGCCGTTGGCGATGGCGTTGGGCGCCACGTGCAGCACATTTTCCAGCTTGAGTTTGTTGTCGACGAGGTTCTGGGTGACGTTCGTCAACCGCTGCAACTGTTCGACGGTCTGATCGCGGGTACCCGCGACGAAGCGCCGCACCTCGCCGACGGCGGAAGCCAGGTTCGTCAGGGCGGCATCGAGATCGGACCGCGCGCCGTCGACGACGCTCGTGACACTCGCGAGGCGGTTCTGGAACTCGACGATCTGGGTGTTGCTGTCGCGCAGCGCGGTGACGAAGGTCTGCAGATTCTTGATGATCTCGACAATGTTGCCGCTGCCGTGCGCCAATATGCGTCCGATCCCCGAGAGTTGGCTGATCGCTTGGTGCAGTTTCTCGCCGTTGCCATCCATCGCGGTCGCGGCACTGTCGATGAAACGGCTCAGTGAGGTAGCGGCGGATCCGCTGACCGGACCCAAATCGGTGGCCAGCCGCATGAGCTGGTCTTTGACTTGGTCCCATTCCACCGGTACCGCGGTCCGCTCAACGCCGATCCGCGCACCATCGGCCATTGTCGGGCCGGCATCTTCGTACGCGGGCGCCAACTGCACGTAGCGGGCGGCCACCAGGTTCTGCGCCATGATGATGGCTTTCGCGTCTGCCCGGATCGGTACGCCATGATCGATCGAGAGCGTCAGCCGGGCTTGGCTGCCGGCAGGTTCGATGCTGGTGATCGTTCCCACTTTGACGCCGGCGACGCGGACTTCGTCGCCCGGGTAAATCGCGGTGGCGGAGGTGAAGTACGCGGTGATGGTGGTGGGACGGAAAACGGTCTGCCGCACGAGCAGCACGCCGCCGGCGAGCGCCAGCGCCACCAGTAGGGCCGCGGCGACACGTGTCAAGGGTTTGCGATGACGGGTGATCATCAGTGGCCTCCCGGAATACCGTTGTGGGGCCAGGGGAACTCGGCGCGTGGGCCGGCGTTGTCAGGCGGCTGGCCGGCGTTGGTGCCGCGACGGAATCCGAAGGCGTAGTCGAGGAACGGTTGAATGGTCTGTGAGGGGATGAGGTTGCCGACGAAGGCGTTGTAGTACCAGCCGTTGTTCACTGATTCGCCCTGCGTGACTTGATATTTGGCCAGTCCGGCGAGGGCCTTGGCGATGTTGTCGCGGTTCTTTTCAAGAATCGCGGTGACGGAGTTGACTTTCTGCAGCGTGGGCGCGAGAACCTTTTCGTTGTCGTGCACAAGTCCCGACAGCTGCTGAGAAAGCGCCGACGTGTTGGCCAGCAGATCGACGATCGCGTGCCGTCGCTGGTTGAGCACTCCGGTGAGCGCGTTGGCATCGAGCAGCAGGGTGTTCACCTGCGCGCTGCGCTGCGACAGAATGCCGGTTACGTCGGCCGCGTTCTTGAGCAGCGCGGCCAGGGATTCGTTGCGGCTGTTGAGCGTTCGTGACAGGCGCGTGAGCCCGTCGAACGTCGGTCCCAGTTGTGGGGCCATCCGGTCGATGGTTTCCGACAGCGTGTCCAGCGAGTGGGTGAGTGTTGCGGTGTCGGTCTCGGCGGTGTTGGAGGTGAAGTCGCTGACGGCGTCGGTCAGTGAGTACGGAGACCCGGTGCGGGCAAGGGGGATGGTGTCGGCGGCGTGCAGGCTGCCGGTTCCGGCGGGTTCCAGAGTCATCATCCGGGCGCCGAGGACGGTTGCTGTTCTGATGTGGGCGGTGGTCTGTGTGCCCAGCGTGACCGTGCCATCGAGAGTGAACGTCACCAGGGCGTTTCCGCGACTGAGGGTGACGGCGCTTACGGTGCCCTTGGTGACGCCGGAGACCTTGACGTCGTTTCCCGGCGACAGCCCACCGGCGTCGGCGAACACCGCGTGGTACCTGATCGACGTGGCCCACGACCACAGTTTCTGCGGTTGAAGGCCGACAGCGATGACGAGAATGACCAGCACCAAACCGATGAGTCCGGTGCGCATCAGTTGCGATCCGCGGTATTTCAGCATCAGGGCTCCCCGCAGCGTCCGGTGTTCTGCATGATCCAGGGGAAGTACGCGGTGCGGCCTTGCAGATCCGTCACGCGAACGTTCATGCCGCACAGGTACTGGTTGATGAAGCTGCCGTAGGCGCCGAGGCGAACCAATTTCCGGTAGTTGGCGGGCGCCTTCTGCAGCGCGAGATCCATGCGGGCCTTGTCTTTGTCGTTGTCCAGCAATGTGGCCATTCGATTGAGCTGGTTGACCGTTCCTGTGAGAGGCGGCCGGGCCTGTGTCATCAGTTCGGCCAGGGAACCTGTTCCGTTGTCCAGAGCGGTGATGGCATCGCCGATCGGGTCACGTTCCTGGGACAGGCCGGTGATCAGCTGTTGCAGGCGGGTTACGGCGCCGGAGAATTTGTCGCCGTCCTTGGCGACTGTCGCAACGACAGTGTTCAGATTGTCGATCAATTGTTGAACCGTCTGGCCGTTGTCGGCCAGTGCCGTCGTGAATGAAGTCGTTTGAGCCATCAGCGATTCCATGGTCCCGCCTTGGCCCTGCAGAATCTGGATCAGCGAATTGGTCAGCGCGTTGACGTTCTGGGCATTGAGCCCTTGGATGACGGGTTTGAGGCCGCCCAGGAGCAGGTCGAGGTCCAACGCGGGCTCCGTGCGGTCGGCCGAAATCTGCGTGCCGGCCTGTTGGATTTTGGTCGACCCCGGGTTGTCCACGAGCTCCAGGTACCGGTTGCCCACCAGATCGAGGTAACGCACAACGACTTTGGTGCCGGTGGTCAGCACGACGTCGCGGTCGGCGTCGAAACCTACGACCACAGTGTTGTCAGGTCGCAACGCGATGCTGTCGACCGTGCCGACCCGGATGCCCGCGACTCGCACGGAGTCACCGGTTTTCAGGCTGGAGGCGTCGGTGAACACTGCCGAGTAGGTGTTTGTCGAGCCGGTTCGGTATTGCCCGAGGATTGCGAAAAGCGCTGCGGTCACCAGGAGCATCGTGATGCCGAAGGCGCCGAACTTCAGAGCGGTCGAGTTGTGACGCGTCATCCGGGTTGCCCTGTCTGAGCAGTGTTGCGCGGTGGTCCGTCGAGCGGGCCGAACAGAGCTTGCTTGAGGGCATCAGAGTTCAACAGGATCCCTTGATTTCCGTACTGTGCGGGGTTGGCGTCGATGTCGGTGACCACGAACGGTGGCCGCTCCCCGAAGCCCACGTTGGGCAGGCCCATGCATTGCGGACCGCCCGACGCGGCGACCTTCGGCAGGTTGCCCGGATAGCGGTAGCGTTCGGTGCCCAGCAGGAACGAGTCCAGCAGCATGATCCCGGGCAACGGTTGCGGCGGTCCCATCGCGAGCGGCTCCATGCCCTTGAGCGCGCAGGTGAGTGCTTGGTTGTACTGATTGGTCAGGTTGGTCGTGGGTACCAATAGGTGCATGGCGTCGACGACCGCGTTGCTGTTGGTACCGACTACGTCATTGCCGATGTCTGCCAATCCGATGGCGCTCAGCAGTACCGAGTCGAGGTCCTGCTGGCGCTCGACGATGGTGTCGCTGAGCTGAGATGCGTTGCGTGCGGCGTCCATCAGATCGGGGCCGGCGTCGGCATAGGCACTGAGTACCTTTGGAGCAGTGGCGATTTCCTGGCTCATTGCCGGAAGGCTCGGATCGATCTTGGCGAGCATGGCGTCGAAATCGACCAGGGTCTGACCGAGTTTGTCGCCGCGGCCGCCCAGCGCTTGGGCCATGGCGCCGAGTGCTTCGTTGAGTTTCTCGGGTTGGACCTGGGACAGCACATCCACCAAGTGCTCGAAGACCGTGTTGATCTCGACGGTGACGTGGCCGGCGTCGAGAACCTGTCCCGCGTGCAGCGACTGGGCAGATGGTTCGGCCGGCGGCACGAGATCGACGTACTTGGCGCCGAACACCGTGCTGGACACGATCTGCACCCGGGTATTCGCCGGAATCAGTTGGAGGTAGTCCGGATTCATCGCCAGACGAATCGCGGCGCTGCCGTCCGGCCGATTCTCGATGGCGGCCACCTTGCCTACCTGCGCGCCATGGAGTTTCACCTTGGCATCGGGATTCATGATCAGACCCACGCGTGGTGAGAGCACTGTGACGGATGCCGTGGACGTTGCACCGCCGCGGAACAACACAACGGCACCGACGACGAGGGCAGCGGCCAGCCCCATTGCAGCACAGCCGGTGAGCAAACGTACTGAGTCACGTGACATTCGATGCCTACTTAGCCAGAGAGATTGAAGTTGCCGTTGGGCCCGTAGATGGCCAGTGAGATGAGCAGCGTGATGGAGACGACGACGATCAGCGAAGTGCGGACGGCATTGCCGACTGCCACACCCACCCCGGCCGGGCCGCCGCTGGCGAAGAAGCCGTAGTAGGTGTGCAACAGCAGGATTGCGAGCGCCATCAAGACCGCTTCCAGGAACGACCAGAGCAGGTCGATCGGGTTGAGGAACGTGTCGAAGTAGTGGTTGTACAGGCCGCCGGACTGTCCGAGTAGCACCACGGTGGTGAATTGGCTTGCGACGAAGGACAGGATCACCGCGATGGCGTACAGCGGTGTGATCGCGAGCATTCCCGCAGCGATACGGGTGCTGACAAGGTACTCGACAGATCGGATGCCCATGGACTCGAGTGCGTCGATCTCTTCGTTGATCCGCATCGCGCCCAACTGGGCGGTGACGCCGGCGCCGAAGGTGGCCGCCAGGCCGATCCCCGCGACGATGGGTGCCGAGATTCGGACGTTGATGAACGCCGCCAGGAATCCGGTCAGCGCTTCGATGCCGATGTTGCCCAGCGAGCTGTACCCCTGGATCGCCAGGACGCCGCCCGTGGCGAGAGTGAGAAATCCGACAATGACGACGGTGCCGCCGATCATCGCCAACGTGCCTGCGCCCATGCTGATTTCAGCCATGAGCCGGATCACTTCGCGTCGGTAGTGCGCGGCGGCGTAGGGCACCGCGGCAATCGCACGACCGTAGAACAAGATGTGATCGCCGATGCCGGAGGTGATCTTCACGGGCGTCTGAACGGCGCGTGTCAGCCGCGGGTACGTGGACCGAAGCGGCGCTGTGCTGCGGGTCATCGTGTGGTCATCTGGATGCCGATGGCGGTGACCACCACATTGACCACGAACAGCGACATGAACGCGTACACGACGGTCTCGTTGACGGCGTTGCCCACCGCTTTGGCGCCACCACCGGAGATGGTGAGTCCGCGGTAACAGGCCACTACGCCGGCGATGAGGCCGAACAGCGTCGCCTTGATGCAGGAGATGACGACTTCGGGAACACCGGTGAGCAGAGTGATGCCGGCGGCGAAGGCACCGGGGTTGACGTCCTGCACGAATACCGAGAACAGGTATCCGCCGAGGATGCCGATGATGACCACAAGACTGTTGAGGAGCAGTGCGACGAGTCCCGAGGCCAGCATGCGCGGGGTCACCAGCCGCTGCACGGGATTGATCCCGAGCACTTCCATGGCGTCGATCTCTTCCCGGATGGTGCGCGATCCGAGATCGGCGCACATGGCGGTCGCGCCGGCGCCGGCCACGATCAGGACCGTCACCATGGGACCGACCTGTGTGACAGCGCCGAACGCGGCACCGGCTCCGGAGAGATCGGCGGCACCCAGTTCGCGGAGCAAGATGTTCAGAGTGAACGACACCAATACGGTGAACGGGATTGCGACGAGAAGTGTGGGTGCCAGCGACACGCGCGCGACAAACCATGACTGGTCGAGGAATTCGCGCCACTGGACCGGCCTCTGGAACGCGAATTTGGCGGCGTCGGCCGTCATGGCGAACAACCCGCCGACCGCTTGCAACGGACCGGCGAACGATCGCTGCGGCATGACGTACTCCGTTTCTCTACCGGGACCTGCGGGTCAATGTGACCCGGGACACGTCCCACCGAGGAAGATTGGCAGCCGCGCTTCGGGCCCCGCCATCGCGATTCCCTCCTACCGGGATTTCGGGAATGGGCTGCTGCGTTCGGAGTGGATCAACTCTCGGCCCAGAGGTCGGCGGTGTGAGCTGCCGAATTCCCGCTCAGCGGATGCGGCCGTCGGTACGCCACAAGGGGCCAGGCACATTGGGAGTGGCGACTCCCTCGGTGGAGTCGGCGGCAAATCGATTGCGAGACAGCGAGTGCCGCGCTAGTTACGTCGACCGATGACCAACGCGGCGACGCCGGCAAGCGTGAGGATCGTGAGAGCCGTGATGTCGAATGCCGGCCGGCCACCGAGATCCCGGTCGATCACGTGCGAGACGACGTGGAGCGCTTCGAACGCGATGAAGCCGCCGAGCGCCACCTCCACGGGTGACCGCTGCGCCGCGGCCAGCAGCATCGCGACTCCGACACCGATCTGCAGGACGCCGGCGTCATGCAGAAGGTGGCGGTTGTAGGGCTCGAACGGTGCGAGCACCTCGAAGAACGACATCGGTGCGACGAACGCCCAGATGCCGAGGATCAGCGTTATCAGGCCGAGGATCGCGCAGGTCACCAGCACGATCCGCAACGGTGTTCGCGTCGTCATTGCTCGAGATTAGGCGCGCAATGGCCCAGTGTCAGGCGCCACTTTGGCGGTGGTACCGGGTACCACTTACGTCGCGCGAGCAACTGCGGCCGCAATGCTCCGCACGCCGGTGTCGATCTGCGACTCCGTCAGGTTGGCGTAGCCGAGAATCAATCCCGGTGGCGCACAGTCGGGTTCGGTATAGCACCAGGACAGCGGATCGATACGTACCCGCCGGCTCGCGGCCTCGCGGACGATGTCGTCGACGTCGCAGTCGGTGGGCAGGCGCACTGTGAGATGGACGCCGGCGGCGGCGCCGAGCACCTTCGCCTCGGGGAGGTACCGACCGAGCGCTGCCAGTAGTGCGTTGCGTCGGGCAAGATAGCGCCGGCGCATGAGCCGCAGGTGCCGGTCGTAGTCGCCGGAACGGAGCAGTGTTGCGAACGCGAGTTGATCCATGACCGAACTACCGGTGTCGGCAAGACTTTTCGCCGACACCACAGGACCGACAAGGTCCGGCGGTAGGACCATCCAACCGAGCCGCAAGCCGGGGGCCAGTGTTTTGCTCACCGAGCCGAGGTAGACGACGCGGTCGGGGGCCAGGGCATGCAGCGCACCGACGGGTGCGCGGTCGTAACGGTATTCGGCGTCGTAGTCGTCCTCGATGACAATATTGCCCGCGCGGGCCCATTCGAGCAGCGCTGTGCGACGGGCGGGTGACAGGACGACACCGGTCGGAGACTGGTGGGCCGGGGTTGTCAGCACCGCCGATGCCGCGGTGTTGGCGAGCGCGGCGACGTCGAGTCCGTCGTCGTCGACCGGAACGGGCAACGGCTCGATGCCGTGGTGACGGAAAACCATGCGGTGCAACCAGAATCCGGGATTCTCCATCGCAACCGCGCGATCTCCCACCACATGCGCGAGTAATGCGACGGCCTGCGTCGCTCCCGAACACAACACGACACGCTGCGGATCGGCCCGTACCCCGCGGGTGCGTCGTAGGTAGTCCGACACCGCGGTGCGGGCGTCGGGTAGGCCCTTCGATGAAACGTATCCGAGCGACTGAGATTCGATGGACGACAGCCCCTGACGCAGCGCGCGCAACCAACTGTGCCGGGGGAAGCTCGACAGGTCGGGCACTCCGGGTGCGAAGTCTATGTCGAATGTTCGACGGTCCGGGCGTGACGGTTGCGATTCCCCAGTGGCCGTGTCGACTGCGGCAACCGTTGTGCCAGAACCTTGTTGACTCTGCAGGAACCCCTCTGCGACGAGTTGGCTGTACGCGTCGACGACGAGGCGTCGCGACACCTGGAGGTCTGCGGCGAGCACGCGACTGGAAGGCAGACGGGTTTTCGGCGTGAGCCGTCCCGTCCGGATCGCGTCCCGCAGGCCATCGGCCAGCTGGCGATGCAGCGCGCCGGCACCACTGGTCCGGTCCAGCTCGATGAGCAGCTCCGGACCTGAAGTGGTACCCGATTCAATCGAAATATTGGTTCCTAACCTGCGTCCAATAGCGACCTAGCATGAGGCTATACCGCAGGCGCCGTCCGGTGGCGAGGGAATCGAGGAGAAAGCATCGTGAGAATCCTGAAGCGCATCTGGGTACACCTCGTGGTCCTGGCCAAGTCCCGCCAAAACCGTTGGGACCTCCCGGGTTGGCTGATCCGGCGCCCGCTCATCGCAGCAGCGAACGGGCTCTACGAAATGGCGCTGTTGTTCAGCGGCCGGGCGCCGACCGAACTGAAGCTGCTCGCGGGAATCAAAGCCGCGATGTTGACGCACTGTGAATTCTGCATCGACATCTCCGATACCCTCGGCCGGAGTGAGGGGTTCTCGGAGCAGAAACTGATCGCCTTGGTGAACTACCGGGACAGTGATGAGTTCACTCACCTCGAAAAGCTGTGCATTCAATTCGCCGAAGAGATGTCCCGTACGCCCGCGATCATCTCCGAAGGCTTGCGTGAGGAGCTGCTCACGCACCTCAGTAAGGCTCAGTTGATGGAAATCGCTGCCGAAATCGCCTGGGAGAACCAGCGTGGTCGGCTCAACCAGGGTCTGGGCATTCGGCCGATGGACACGGCGGGTGGAACGGTGTGCCTGATCCCGCAGCCCGAGGCGCGAACTGGCACAAACGATTCCGTCGCGTGATGCGCTGGCTGCCAAACGGGCGGGGCTGAGCCCATCACACTCTGGCCCAGGTGATTTCGCGTCGTGACAGTCGAGCGCGACTCGGGGAAGGGCCGGTCTTTTCGTCCGACGGCCGCCCAGCCCGCCCTAGGGCAGTCATCGACGTCACCTCCCATGCGGCCGGGACGCCGAACTCGCGCGCGACACCGTCACGATCGAACGCGCGGAACTGATGTGCACCGAGTCCCATGACCAGCCCTTGAATCGTCATGTGGGCCACCGCCTGTCCGAGGTCGTATCGCGCGAATTCGGAGAACTCCCAGTCCGTGTCTTCGACGAGGACGTGAGCCAGGTTCACGATCAGCAGTGCGGCATCGGGCGCCCAGCGCGCTGAGCTGGGTGCCAGGTGATTCACGATCCGAGAGTGGACGGGGTCGTCACGGCGCCCCACGATGAACATCCACGGCTGGGAGTTCCCCGCCGATGGTGTGAGACGGGCGGCGTCGAGCAGAACGTCGACCTCCGCGTCACTCAGGGTCGCGTCCCGGTCGAACGACACCGGGCTGAACCGCTCCACCAATAGGGGATGAACTCCGTCGGCCGCGCCATTCTCACACTCGGTCACACCAGCATCATGAGCGGAAACACCTTGTTTCACAACCAATGTGGGCGTGTCTCAAACTATTGGTGCCCGCCCGAGCCGTTGGGCGAGATTTCGTCCTGGTATTCCTTGAGGGCGGTGAGTGCTTTGTGCTCGGCGGCGTGTTCGGCGTCGGCGAGGGCGGCTTGTTCGACGGCGGAGTCGGCGAACAGGAAGCTGCCGGTGCCGGGGGATCCGGCGGAGCCGAGCTTGTTCATGCGCTTGGGCAGTGCGGCACCCTGGTATTCCAGCGGGATGGGGTGGCCGTGGTCGTCGACCGGTCCCAGGGGCTGGTGCAGTTCGACGTAGGCGCCGTGCGGCAGTCGCTTGATGATGCCGGTCTCGATGCCGTGCTCGAGGACGGCGCGGTCGCTGCGTTGCAGGCCGACGCACCAGCGGTAGGTCAGGTAGTAGACCACTGCTGGCAGGACGACCATGCCGATGCGGCCGATCCAGGTGGTGGCGTTCAGGGAGATGTCGAACTTGAGCGCGATGATGTCGTTCATCGCGGCCAGGGTCAGCACCATGTAGAACGCGATGGCCATGGCACCGATGGCGGTGCGGACCGGCACGTCACGCGGACGCTGCAGCAGGTTGTGGTTGGCACGATCACCCGTAACCCTGGCCTCGATAAAGGGATACGCGATGAGCAACGTGAAGACCAGACCCATGATCAACGCCACCGCGACCACAGCGGGGATGGTGTGGCCGAAGGGGTAGAACTCCCAGGCCGGCCAGATGCGCGCCAGGCCTTCGGTCCACATCATGTAGAAGTCGGGCTGGCTACCGGCGGACACCTGCGAGGGCTTGTAGGGGCCCAGTTCCCAGATCGGGTTGATCTGCAGCAGACCACCCATGATTCCGAGGACTCCGGTGACCATGGCGAAGAACGCGCCGGATTTGAAGGCGAAGACCGGCATGACGCGCACGCCGACGACGTTCTTCTCGGTGCGGCCGGGGCCGGGGAACTGGGTGTGCTTGCCGAACCACAACAAGATCAGGTGCGTGGCCACAAGGCCCAAAATGATTGCGGGAATGATCAATACGTGGAGCGCGTACATCCGCGGGATGATGGTCTGGCCGGGGAAGTCCCCGCCGAAGAGGGCCCAGTGCATCCAGGTGCCGATGACCGGAATGCCCAGGGTGATCGAGGACAGGGCGGCGCGCAGACCGATACCCGAGAGCAGGTCGTCAGGCAGCGAGTAGCCGAAGTAGCCCTCGAACATGGCCAGGATCAGCAGCAGCGCCCCCGTCACCCAGCTGGCTTCCCGTGGCCGACGGAACGCACCGGTGAAGAACACCCGCGCCATGTGCACCATGATCGACGCGGCGAACATCAGCGCGGCCCAGTGGTGAATCTGACGCACCAGAAGGCCGCCGCGGACCTCGAAGCTGATGTCGAGTGCGGACTCGTAGGCGCGCGACATCTGCACACCGCGCAGCGGCTGGTAGACGCCGTTGTACGTGACTTCAGCCATCGACGGGTCGAAGAACAGCGTCAGGTACACGCCGGTGAGCAGCAGGACCACAAAGCTGTACATGGCGATCTCACCGAGCAGGAAGGACCAGTGCGTCGGGAAGACCTTGTTCAGTTGCCGACGCACCGCCGCGGACGGGTGATACCGCGAGTCGATCGCATTCCCCTGGGCGGCGGCGCGATTCGACGCTGGCATGTGTCGTGGAGTTCGCGTGACCGTACCGGCCTTCATGTCCTGCCTCCTTTGATGAACGCCTTACCTCTGAGATGCATCTGGAGCCCGTTTTGTGACAGGTCCACAATGTGACGTGCATCACAAAGTTGGAGGCGCTACTTCTCGGCGAGCTGCTTGAAGTTGAGTAGCTGCCGTCGGGCCATCACTAGATCCCCCACACTGAGTAGGGGAGCGGCGAGCCGCCACGACTGTGGCGCAGTCACTTTCAGTACCAACCGAGTTCTGTGGTCATCGAGCGGGGTGAGCCGATAGGACATGTGAGCGCCCATGATCTGCGCCGTCAACTGCGCTTGGTGGTCCACCGAGAGCACCTTGCCCAGTGGCCGGCCGGCGCTGGCGGTGAACGGATCGCCGGGCCGGGGGTCGTTCAGGTTGTGCAGCTTGCGTGGTGACTCACGGCCCAGATTGTCGATCCAGTCGTAGGAGTACGGTGCCAGGCGCACTTGAACAAGCCACGGCCACAACCGATCTGGTGTGGTGTTGACAGTGACTCCGCGCCACGCCTCGAGCGATGGGCTGGCGACGTAGCTGTCGCAGTCGTAGCGCGCCATGGTCTCGGCGTCGGTGACGCCCCAGCGGTCACCGATCATCGGGTGACCACCTTGTTCATCAGGTATGGAGCAGCCGTGCGGTGGATGGGGCCGATGGCCCGCCAGATCACCGTCGCAGGCCGCTGCTGTTTGTAGTGCAGTGCGGTGATGAGTTGGCCCGTCGAGGCATCGACTCGTCGGAGGATCAGAGTTCCGTCCATCAGCGGCGATTCGGCCTCCAGGCGAACCGCATCGGGAGTCGACGCCGCGATACGCCAGCCGAGGACATGCTGCGATGAGTCCGTCGGCCCGAGCCGGAATCGCAGTAACGCCTTGTGCGCGAACCGGATTCCCTCGCGGATGGCTGGACCGGATTGCTCGAGAGCCTGCCGTGCCAGCGTTTCGGGCGTACGCGCGTCAGATTCGGCGACGGTGACTTCGAAGATGTCGAGGTAGTCAGCCTGCCGGAGGCTTGGGGGCAGAGCCACGCTTGCCAGGCTCACCTGGCGCGCATGCCCAACTGCCAACTCCGTCGCCATGACTACGAGGCTAGGTACTCATTGGCCGCTTGTCAGGGGCCAGTTTCGTGGCGGAACCGGGTACCACTCGGGCGGGCGCCGCGCGCTGATGACAAGTTCAACGAGCGTCGGGACGGCGAGACGGCAGCGATCGCCGCGTATGGTCCGGTGTGTAGACGCTTTGAGTCGGCAACGTCTTGAGGCACTGCAGAATTCGGAACGCGATGTACCAGGACCTTGGTGGCAGTTCTGTGGTTTTGGGACGGCGATGATCGCGTTGCCGGCTGTTGACGATCAAAACCGCGTCGTCCATCGCTCCTTTACGCAAGGTGTAGAACGACTTTCGGCAATTGTCGCACTCGTCGCAGAATGCCGAGCTCCCCACGGGACGCATCAGGTCACCCGATGGGCTTCACCACGATCAGCCGCACTGTCACCGGTGTCCTGATGTAGGCCCAAAAAGTCCTTGCGGTTCGAACATACGTTCGATACAATTGGGCATGGGAATCACACCGGATCTCAACGCTCTTCTCGAGCGCCTCCGCGACGTGGCCGTCCCCGACGACATGTCCCGGGACGACGCAGTGGCGGCCATGACGTGCGTGATGAAACTGCGCAATATGGCCGATCATCTGGCAGCGATGCTGACCGGGGTGTTGGACCGCTGCGGGGTGGCGGCCGCGCAGGGCCGGACGCCGCGGGAGTTGTTGATGGCGTTGGGGTGTGCGCCATCGGTGGCCGAGCGCTTTATCCGGGTATCGGCAGCCTTGTCGGCGTTGCCCACGCTCGCGGCGCATGCCGCTGATGGGGCGATCTCCGGGGAGCATGTCGATGCGATCGTCAAAGGCATCAACCACATCCGAGCCCGCGCACCCGGTGAGGTAGACGAGGAGACCCGGTTCGGGCAGGTGACCGATCTGTTGGGGCAGTTCTTCTCCGGCGCCACCCCCGCAGACATCGGGGCCCGCGCCCGCCGGTTGGGCAACCGGCATGCGGCCGCCGAAGGTGGCCTGCCGGCGGCCGAGGACCGGTCGGTCAACACCGCCGACCACCGCGTCACCAGCGACGGGCGGGTCCAGATCCGGGCGGACCTGGACGCCGAAGTCGGGGCCAAGTACATCGCGGCGATCGAACAAGGATCGGCGCCGCGGCCCGAACCCGACGGCAGCCCCGACACCCGCACGGCGGGCCGGCGGCGGGCCGACGCGCTGGAAGCGGTGCTGGACATCGCCGCCCGCGGCGGCGACACCGCTTACGCGCCGCGCACGCAGCTACTGGTGACCGTGCCCGCCGACGCCCCGGACCTGGCGGCGTTGGAATTCATCGGGTCGATCAGCACCATGACCCTGGAACGAATCTGCTGCGACACCACCGTCACCACCATGATCGTCGACGGCGAACACGTACCCCTCGATATGGGGCGGGAGAAACGTTTGTTCCCGGCGCACCTGCGCAAAGCGCTGTATTTGCGGGATCAGTGCTGCATCAAATGCGGCGCCCCACCCGGACGCACCCACGCCCACCACATCATCCACTGGACCCACCACGGTCAGACATCACTAGCCAACGGGTGCCTGCTGTGCCCGGCCTGCCACGCCAACGTCCACCACGACGGCTGGGACGTCGTCATGGGACTGGACAAACACCCCTGGCTCATCCCACCCGCGGCCGTCGACCCACACCGAAAACCCATCCCCGCCCACAACCGCCGCACCATGCGCCTCGACACAGCCGCCTAACACCTAAAGCATTGCGCACCTTGACAACTCAACAGTGT
Organism: Mycobacterium sp. SMC-18; assembly: GCF_045310895.1. Classification (NCBI taxonomy): domain Bacteria; kingdom Bacillati; phylum Actinomycetota; class Actinomycetes; order Mycobacteriales; family Mycobacteriaceae; genus Mycobacterium; species Mycobacterium sp. SMC-18. The sequence goes on along the minus strand of NZ_JBJIAL010000003.1, from coordinate 42,204 downwards.
TCGGGGCCGGGTGTCGGCCCGCAGCCGGCCGCGGCGGCCCGGCCGTTGGTCAGCCACTCACCGCAGGAACTGACCCGCGTGGTTGGCCAGGTCGAGCACCGGCTGCGGGACGGCGCCCAGCGCCAGCGTCACAAAGGCGGTGAGCCCGATCATCGCGGTGCTCAGACTGCCCGACTGAACTTGCGGGCCGTCCTCGACCGCATCAGTGAAGAACATCAGGACGATCACGCGGACGTAGAAGTACGCGGCGACGGCGCTGACGATCACACCGATGACGACAAGCGATGCGGCACCACCTTCGGCTGCGGCTTTGAAGACGGCGAACTTGCTGACGAATCCACTGGTCAGGGGAATGCCGGCGAAAGCAAGCAAGAACAACGCGAACACGACACCGAAGAATGGATGCCGGCGTCCGAGTCCGGCCCACCGCCGCAGGTCATCTTCCTCGTCCCCGTCGGCGCGGCGCACCACACTCACGACCGCGAATGCGCCGAGCGTGCTGAAACCGTAGGCGAACAGGTAGAACAACGACGCCGACAGTCCGTTGTCGTTGAGCGCGATCACGCCGGTGAGGATGAAGCCGGTATGTGCCACCGAGGAGTACGCCAGCATGCGCTTGACGTAGTTCTGCGCGATGGCGATCACCGTGCCCACCGCCATGGACAGCACCGCGATGATCGACAGCACCGGCCGCCAATCATTGGCCAGCGCCGGCAGCGCCACGTAGCAGACCCGCAGCAGCGCGCCGAAGGCGGCGATCTTGGTGGCCGACGCCATGAAGGCCGTGACTGGTGTGGGTGCCCCTTGATAGACGTCGGGCACCCACGAATGGAATGGCACCGCACCGACTTTGAACAGCAGGCCCACGCACAGCAGCGCGATGCCGATGAGCCCAAGAGAGGCCGGTCCGCGGCCGGCGGCGACGCCCGAGAGGCTCAGGCTGCCGGAGTAGCCGTAGAGCATCGCGACGCCGAAGAGGAAGAATGCCGACGAAAATGCCCCCAGCAGAAAGTACTTCAGCGACGCTTCCTGCGACAGCAGCCGATTCCGGCGGGCCAGACCGCACATCAGGTACAGCGGCAGGGACAGCACCTCGAGCGCGACGAACATCGTCAGCAGATCATCGGACGCGCCGAACAGCATCATGCCGCCGAGCGCGAACATCGCCAGCGGGAACACCTCGGTCTGGGCGACACCGGTCTTGAGGGCGATCTGCTCGGCGGCGCTACCGGGCACTGTCGCGGCCTGCGGGGTGAACGCGGCCAGCCCACTGCCGTCCGAAACCCGTTGTGCCATCAGCAAGGTGGCCAACAGGCTGACCCCCAGCAGAGTGCCCTGCAGGAAGAGCGCCGGGCGGTCGATGGCGATGGCCCCGAGAACTGCAGGCCGGCCGATCGCCGAACCCAGGTGCAGCGCTTGGGAAACCACGGCCACCAGGGCCACCGCCTGGCCACCGATACTCAACACCACTTGGGCGCGGTACCGCGCCGGGCGCGGTGCGAAGGCTTCCACGAGCACACCTGCCAGCGCGATGCCGAACACGATCAGCATCGGCGACAGCAGGCCGTACTCGACGGACGGCGCGGGGATGGGCGTCACCGGGCGACCCCCTGGGCGGTACTCGACGAGGTATGTCCGACAGCCGGATTGATGACGTCCAACGCGGGCTTGGGGTAGACGCCGAGCATCAGCAGCAGGGCGACCAACGGCACGACCACGGCCAGTTCCCGCGGCACGAGGTCGCGCAGCTTGTCGTTGCCGTCGGCGACGGGGCCCGTCATCATCCGCTGGTACATCCACAGGATGTAGAGCGCGGAGAGCACCAGGGCCGTGGCCGCGACGGCGCTGACGGCCGGGTAATGGATGAATGTGCCGACCAGAACCAGGAATTCGCTGATGAACGGTGCCAGGCCGGGCAGCGACAGCGTCGCGAGTCCGGCGATCAGGAACGTGCCGGCCAGTATCGGTGCGACGGTCTGCACACCGCCGTAGTCGGCGATGGCGCGAGACCCGCGGCGGGACACCAGGAACCCGGCGATCAGGAACAGCGCGGCGGTCGAGATGCCGTGGTTGACCATGTACAGCGCGGCGCCGGACTGCGCCTGCTCGGTCATGGCGAAGATGCCCAGAATGATGAAGCCGAAGTGCGAGATCGAGGTGTAGGAGATCAAGCGCATGACGTCCGTCTGGCCGATGGCGACGATGGCCCCGTAGACGATGCCGATAACGGCCAGCGCAATGATCAAGGGCCGGAATGTCGCTGCGGACGACGGGAACAGCTGCAGGCAGTACCGGAGCATGCCGAATGTGCCCACCTTGTCGACGACGGCCATCATCAGCACGGCCGTGGCCGGAGTGGCGTGCACCGCCGCGTCGGGCAGCCAACGGTGCAGGGGCCACAGAGGTGCCTTGACTGCGAACGCGAACATGAACCCACCGAACAGTGCATTGGCTATCCCCGGGCTGATGTTGAGGCTGCCGTAGCGCACGGCATCCGCGACGGCACGGAAATCGAAGGAGCCGTGGTTGAAAGCGGGACTGTTGGCGGTGGCAACGTACAGTCCGATGACCGCGGCCAGCATGATCAGGCCGCCGAACAGGTTGTACAGCAGGAACTTCACCGCTGCTTTGGACGCGGCGGGCCGGTCCGCGCCGAAACCGCCGATGAGGAAGTACATCGGGATCAGCATGGCCTCGAAGAACACATAGAACAGCAGGATGTCCAGTGACACCAGGGAGATCAGCACCATCGATTCGACGGCGAGGATCAGCGCGAAGTAGGCGTGGGTCGACTTGGCCTGCGCGCCGGCATCATTCGAGTCACCGTCATTCCAGCCGGCGATGATCAGCAGCGGTACCAGGACAGCGGTCAGTGCGACCAAGACCAGGGCCACGCCGTCGATCCCGAGGATGTAGCCGGTGCCGAACGACGGTATCCACGGGTGGTTCTCGACGAACTGGTAGCGCGCCCCGGCCGGGTCGAAGCGCAGCGCCAGCACCAGCGCGATGACGAGCACCACCAGCGACACCGCCAGGGCCGCCCAGCGGGCGAAAGCCCGTGCGCCGGCGGGCAACAGGATCACTGCCGCCCCGCCGGCTATCGGGACGGCCCACAACGCTGTCAGCCACCACATTCCGGTCACCACACCCTCACCGTGAGAATGGCGGCCGCAATCAATGCCGCTCCGGCCAACATGGACAGCGCATACGACCGGGCAAACCCGTTCTGCCAGCGTCGAAGATCCTGCGACCCGGTGCGGACCAGCGCGGCGAGCTCGCGGGTGACGCCGTCGACGGCGACGTCATCGAAGTCGACAAGGTTCTCGGTGAGCCGCCGGCCCGGCACCATCAGGGCCCGCTCGTTGAACGCATCGCCGTACAGGTCGTTGCGCGCGGCGACCGTCAGCCCGGAGACGTTGACCGGGGCGCTGATCGGGACGGGTTGGCGCGCATACATCCGGTAGGCGATCGCGACGCCGACGCCGACCACCGCGAGCGTGATGACCGTGAGCAGCCAAGCGGGCACCGCATGCTCGGGCTCGTGGAAGCCGACGACCGGTTCGAGCCAATGCTCCAACTTCCCACCGACGGCGAGAAGCGCGCCCGCACCGATCGATCCGGCGGCCAGCACCACCATCGGCCAGCCCATGACCGACGGCGACTCGTGGGGATGCGCCTCGGCACGCCAGCGCTTTTCGCCGAAGAACGTCATCAGCATGACGCGGGTCATGTAGAACGCCGTGATGCCCGCGCCCAGCAGGGCGGCGCCGCCGAACAGCAGACCCTTGGCGCCGCCGGCCGCGAACGCGGTCTCGATGATGGGGTCTTTCGAGAAGAACCCGGACAGCGGCGGGATACCGATGATCGCGAGGTAACCCATGCCGAACGTGGCGAACGTGACGGGCATCGCGGTGCGCAGCCCGCCGTAGCGGCGCATGTCGGTCTCGTCGTCCATGGCGTGCATCACCGAACCGGCACCGAGGAACAGTCCGGCCTTGAAGAAACCGTGCGCCAGCAGATGCAGGATCGCGAGCGCGTAGCCGGCGGGTCCGAGACCCGCGGCCAGCATCATGTAGCCGATCTGGCTCATGGTCGACGCCGCGAGGGCCTTCTTGATGTCGTCTTTGGCGCAGCCGATCACCGCGCCGAACAACAGCGTGACGGCGCCGACGACGGCGACCGCCAACCGGGCGTCGGCGGACTGGTTGAAGATCGGAGCCGACCGCACCACCAGGTACACGCCGGCCGTGACCATGGTGGCCGCGTGGATCAGCGCCGACACGGGGGTCGGGCCCTCCATCGCATCGCCGAGCCACGACTGCAGCGGTACCTGAGCGGACTTGCCGCAGGCCGCCAGCAGCAACAGCAGACCGATGAGGGTGACGGTGGTCGCGGCGAGATGTGGCGCCTGCGCGAAAACACCCGTGTACGAGAGGGTTCCGGTGTGCGCGAACATCGCCGCCAGGGCCAGCGCCAGCCCGATGTCACCGACCCGGTTGACGACGAACGCCTTCTTGGCGGCCGCCGCCGCCGACGGTTTGTGCGACCAGAACCCGATCAGCAGGTACGACGCCAGGCCGACGCCTTCCCACCCCACGTACAGACCGAGATAGTTGTCGGCCAGCACCAGCAGCAGCATGGCCGCGACGAACAGGTTGAGATAGGCGAAAAAGCGCCGCCGGGCCGGGTCGTGCGCCATGTAGCCGATCGAATAGATGTGGATCAGCGCGCCGACTCCGGTGATGAGCAGGACGAAGCACACTGACAGCTGGTCCAGACGCAAGCCGAAATCGACCTGCAGTTGGGCCACCGGAACCCAGGAGAACAGCGTCTCGTGCACCAACCGGACGTCGTTGTCGCGACCGGACATTGCCGCGAACTGGGTGGCGCCGACGAGGAAGGCGCCGACCACCGTGGCGCAGCCGAGCAGATGCCCCCACGCGTCGGTGGCCTTGCCGCCGAGCAGCAGTATCGCCGCGCCGGCCAGCGGCAGCGCGATCAGCAACCACACCGATGTCGTCATGGTCACTGCTTCAGCAGGTTCGCGGCGTCGACCGACGCCGATCGCCGGGTCCGGAATATGGTCATGATGATCGCCAGTCCCACCACCACCTCACATGCCGCCACGACCATGGTGAAGAACGCCACCACCTGACCGTCGAGCTCGCCGTGCATCCGGGAGAACGTGACGAACGCCAGATTGGCTGCGTTGAGCATCAATTCGACGCACATGAACATGACGATGGCGTTGCGGCGCACCAGCACACCGGCCGCGCCGATGGTGAACAGCAGCGCCGAGAGATACAGGTAATTGGTGGGATTCATGAGGCGTTCCCATCGTCGAGGGACACACTGCGCCGCGGCAGGATGGCGCTGACGGACATGTCGGCGTCCGAGCCGTCGGGCAGCTTCGCCGGGATGTCGACGGCGTTGTGCCGCGCGTACACCCCGGGGTTGGGCCGTGGTGTCGGGTGCCCGCCGCCGGCGAACCGTTCGATTGCCAGCTCGCGCTGGGTCTTTCGACGCTCGAAGCGTTCGCGGTGGGTCAGCACCATGGCACCCAGCGCCGCGGTGATGAGCAGCGCGCTGGTGACCTCGAAGGCCCACAGGTAGCGCGTGAAGATCAGCACCGCCAGGCCCTGGACGTTGCCGGCCCGGTTGGCGTGCTCCAGCCCGACGAAGTTGGCCCCGAGACTGCCGATCCCGGCGATCACCGCGATGCCGAATCCGATGCCGGCCACCATGGCGGCAACGCGTTGTCCCCGAATGGTTTCGATCAGCGAGTCCGCCGAATCGACACCGATGAGCATGAGGACGAACAGGAACAGCATCATGACCGCACCGGTGTAGACCACCACCTGCACGACACCGAGGAACACCGCGTCCTGGGCGATGTAGAGCACCGCCAGGCTGATCATGGTGCTGGCCAGGAACATTGCCGAGTACACCGCTTTGGGGGCGGCCACCATGGCGATGGCGCCGAGCACCGACACGGTACCGAGCACCCAGAACGTCACGGCCTCTCCGGTCACTTGGCCGCCTCGCGCCGCTTCAGGCCGTCCGCGGTGATATTGCCGCGGTAGTAGTCCTCGTCGGTGCTGCCCTCGGCCATGGCGTGCGGTGGCGCGGTCATGTCGGGTTTCAGCGGCGCCAGGAGCTTGTCCTTGCCGTAGATCAGGTCGGACCGGTTGTCGTCGGCCATCTCGTAGTCGTTGGTCATGGTCAGCGCCCGCGTCGGGCAGGCCTCGATGCAGAGCCCGCAGCCGATGCACCGCAGATAGTTGATCTGGTACACCCGGCCGTACCGCTCGCCGGGCGAGAACCGTTGTTCCTCGGTGTTGTCGGCGCCCTCGACATAGATCGCGTCCGCGGGGCAGGCCCACGCGCACAGTTCGCAACCGATGCACTTCTCGAGGCCGTCGTCGTACCGGTTGAGCTGATGCCGGCCGTGATAGCGCGGAGCGACCGGACCGGGCTCCTCGGGATACTGCTCGGTGACCGGTTTCTTGAACATGGTCCCGAAGGTGACGCCGAAACCGGCAATCGCGTCGATGAACTTGGGCCTACCGGGCATGGTGAACCTCCTTGGCCGGGATGGGCGGCACCGGGAACGCGCCGGGCTGCGGTTCGACGGCCGGGGCCCGCGTGCGAGCCGACTTGCGCCGCACCGTGTTCCACAACGCACCGGCGATGGCCACCACGGCGATGGCGCCGGCGAAGGCCAGCACGACGGGCCAGCTGTCGTGCCCCTGCAGACGCAGCGTCCGCACGATGCTGACGATCATGATCCACGCCAGCGAGATCGGGATGAGCACCTTCCAGCCCAGCGCCATGAACTGGTCGTACCGCAGGCGCGGGAGCGTGGCCCGGAGCCACATGAACAAGAACAGGAACGCCCACACCTTGCCGACGAACCACAGCAGCGGCCACCAGCCGGTGTTGGCGCCGGGGATGAGGCTCAGGGGCCAGGGCGCCTGCCAACCACCGAGGAACAGGGTGGTGGCCAGTGCGGAAACCGTTGTCATGTTGACGTATTCCGCGAGCATGAACATCGCGAACTTCAGTGACGAGTACTCGGTGTGGAATCCGCCGACCAGCTCGCCTTCGGCCTCGGGCAGATCGAACGGCGCCCGGTTCGTTTCGCCGACCATCGACACCACGTAGATCAGGAACGACGGCAGCAGCAGGAAGACGTACCAGCGGCCCTGTTGTGACGCGACGATCTGCGACGTCGACATGGTGCCCGCGTACAGGAACACCGCGGCGAACGACAGCGCCATCGCGATCTCGTACGAGATGACCTGCGCGCTGGACCGCAGCCCGCCGAGCAGGGGATAGGTCGAGCCGGAAGCCCAGCCCGCCAACACGATTCCGTAGACCCCGATCGAGGTGACCGCAAGGACGTACAACACCGCGACCGGCAGGTCGGTCAACTGCAGCGGCGTCTCGTGCCCGAAGACGTGGACCAGCGGCCCCATCGGGATGACGGCGAACGCCATGATCGCCGGGATCACCGAGATGATCGGCGCCAGCAGGTAGATCGGCTTGTCCACCCCGGCCGGGACCAGCCCTTCTTTGAGGGCGAGCTTGATGCCATCGGCGAGGCTCTGCAGTAACCCGAACGGCCCCACCCGGTTCGGCCCGATGCGCATCTGCATCCAGCTCAGGACTCGTCGTTCGAGCAGGATCGCGACGAGCACCGTCAGCACCAGGAACACAAAAATGCCAAGGGCTTTGGCGAGGACCAGCCACCACGGGTCCAGGCCGAACGAGGAGAGGTCGGGATAGTTCACGTTGCCGCCCCGCTGATCGAGACGACCGCGCCGGGGGCGACGCCGAGCGTGGCATGGACGGGCGAACCCGGCGAGTTCAGCGGCAGCCACACCACGCCGGTCGGCATGTCGGTGATCTCGAGCGGCAGGGTGATGCTGCCGCGATCGGTACTGACGGTGAGGGTTTCGGACGCGCCGACGCTCGCGGCCGTGTCGGGCGACAAGCGGGCCACCGCCGGACGCGCCGTGGCGGCCAGATGGGGTTCGCCGTCCTGCAGCCGGCCGGCGTCCAGCAGCATCCGCCAGCCGGCAAGAACCGCCTGACCGGGACCGGGCACGGGGTTCGGGGGCGCGGTGAATTCCGGTGCGGCGGGCCGTGGTCCGGTCCAGCACCCCAGTCGGTTCATCTCGTTGCGCACGGTCGCGACATCGCGCAGACCCAGATCGATGCAGTGCTCGTCGGCGAGCGCGGCCAGCACCCCCATGTCCGCTCGCGTGGCGGGCGGCAGCGCCGCGCCGAATGCGCGATGTCGGCCTTCCCAGTTCACGAAGCTGCCGGCTTTCTCGACGACGGGTGCCACCGGGAACACCACGTGCGCGAGATCGGTGACGGCGCTGCGACGTACTTCCATGCTCACCACGAACTTCGCGGCGCCGAGCGACTGCTGCGCCAGTGCTGGGTCGGGTAGATCGGCCAGCTCGACACCGGCGACCAGGACAGCCTCGAGCTCGCCGTCGGCTGCGGCGGCGAGGATCCCGGTGGTGTCGCGGCCCGGAGCGTCGGGCAGTTCGTCGACGTGCCAGGCGACGGCAACTTCCGTGCGTGACGGCACATCGGTCACCAAACGACCGCCGGGCAACAGATTCGGGGCCGCACCGGCTTCCAGTGCACCGCGCTCGCCGGCCCGCCGTGGTACCCAGCCGACGGCCGCGCCGGTCCGCTCGGCCAACCGGGCCACAGCGGAGAACCCGCCTGGGATACCGGCCAGCCGCTCACCGGTGAGGATGACCGAACCGGGCGGCAACACCTCGACGGCGTCGAGGGCGCGGGGTTCGCGGCCGGGTGCGGCGGAGATGAGGGTGCCGCCCATCTTCGCCAGACCGCGGCTCGCGAACGGCGCCACCGCAACAACTTTCAGACCGTGCTTGCGGAAGGCCTTGCGCAGCCGCAGGTAGATGATCGGCGATTCGTCTTCCGGCTCGAACGCGACGAGCAGCACGACGGGCGCCTGCTCCAGGTCGGCGTACGTCACCCGCATCGGCTGACCCGCGACGGACGCCGCCAGGAACTGGGCTTCCTCGTCGCTGTGCACCCGGTTGCGGAAGTCGATGTCGTTGGTGCCCAGCACAATCCGCGCGTACTTGGCATACGCATAGGCGTCTTCGGTCGTGAGTCGTCCGCCGACCAGCACGCCGGTCCGGGCCCCGGCCGCCGACAGGCCGCGCACCGCGACGGCGACGGCCTCGGGCCACGACGCCGGGCGCTGGGTGCCGTCGGCCTCGCGGATCAAGGGTGTGGTGATCCGGTCACCCTGCGTGGCGTAGGTGAAGGCCCACCGGCCCTTGTCGCAGTTCCACTCTTCGTTCACCTCGGGATCGTCACCGGCCAAGCGGCGCAACACCGTTCCGCGGCGATGATCGGTGCGCTGCGCACAGCCCGAGGCGCAGTGTTCGCAGACGCTGGGGGAGGAGACCAGGTCGAAAGGCCGGGCCCGGAACCGGTACGCAGTCCCGGTCAGCGCGCCGACGGGACAGATCTGCACGGTGTTGCCGGAGAAGTAGGAGTCGAACGGGTCATCGCCCCCGATACCGACCTGCTGCAGTGCGCCACGTTCCAGCAGTTCGATGAACGGGTCGCCGGCGACCTGGTTCGAGAACCGGGTGCAGCGCGCGCACAGGACGCAGCGTTCCCGGTCGAGCAGGACCTGAGCCGACAGGTTGATGGGTTTGGGGAAGGTGCGCTTGACGTCCTCGAAGCGAGAATCGGCGCGGCCGTTGGACATCGCCTGGTTCTGCAGTGGGCATTCGCCGCCCTTGTCGCAGACGGGGCAGTCCAGCGGATGGTTGATCAGCAGCAGTTCCATCACGCCGTGCTGTGCCTTGTCGGCGGCCTCCGACGTCACCTGGGTACGCACGACCATGTCCGGGGTGACCGTGGTGGTGCACGACGCCAACGGTTTCCGCTGACCCTCCACCTCGACGAGGCACTGCCGGCAGGCGCCCACCGGGTCGAGCAGGGGGTGGTCGCAGAACCGGGGAATCTGGACGCCGATGAGCTCGGCCGCTCGAATCACCAACGTGCCCTTGGGCACACTGATCTGCTGGTCGTCGATGGTCAGCGTCACCATCTCGACCGCGGCCGCGTCCTTCGCCGGCTCGGTGACCGTCATGCGCCCGCTCCTTCCGTGGCGAAGAGCGTGGCGGCGTGCGGGTCGAAGGGGCAGCCGCCGTTCAGGTGCGCGACGTACTCGTCGCGGAAGTACTTGAGCGAGGACATGATCGGGCTCGCCGCACCGTCGCCGAGGGCACAGAACGACTTGCCGAGGATGGCGTCGGAGATGTCGAGCAGTTTGTCCAGGTCGGCCGCGTGGGCCTGTCCGTTCTCCAGCCGGGCATAGATCTGCGCCAGCCAGTAGGTGCCCTCGCGGCACGGCGTGCACTTGCCGCAGGACTCGTGGGCGTAGAACTGGGTCCACCGGCGGACGGCCCGCACCACGCAGGTCGTCTCGTCGAAGATCTGCAGTGCCTTGGTGCCCAGCATCGAGCCGACCCCGGCCATGCCTTCGTAGTCCAGCGGGACGTCCAGGTGTTCGGATGTGAGCATCGGCGTCGACGATCCGCCCGGCGTCCAGAACTTCAGCTGGTGCCCGGCCCGCACCCCGCCGGCGTATTCCAGCAGTTCGCGCAGCGAAATCCCCAGGGGTGCCTCGTATTGCCCCGGCCGGGTGACGTGACCCGACAACGAGTACAGCGTGAAGCCGGGCGACTTCTCCGACCCCATGGACCGGAACCAGTCGACCCCGCCGCGGATCACCGACGGGACACTGGCGATCGACTCGACGTTGTTGACCACGGTCGGGCAGGCGTACAGCCCGGCGACCGCGGGGAACGGCGGACGCAACCGGGGCTGGCCGCGCCGGCCCTCCAGGGAGTCGAGCAGCGCGGTCTCCTCGCCGCAGATGTACGCACCCGCCCCGGCGTGGACCACCAGATCCAGGTCGTAGCCGGTGCCGGCGATGTTGGTGCCGAGATAGCCGTTCGCGTAGGCCTCGGCGACCGCACCCTGCAGCCGGCGCAGGACCGGAACCACCTCACCGCGCACGTAGATGAATGCGTGGCGGGCGCCGATGGCGTACGACGCGATGATCGCGCCTTCCACCAGCGCGTGCGGCGAGGCCAGCATCAGCGGAATGTCCTTGCACGTCCCGGGTTCGGATTCGTCCGCGTTGACGACCAGATAGTGCGGACGGCCGTCGTCGGGGGAGATGAACGACCATTTGGTCCCCGTGGGGAAACCCGCGCCGCCGCGGCCGCGCAGTCCGGAATCCTTGACCAGCGCAATGACTTCGGCGGGTTGCATCCGCAACACCGCCCGCAGTGCCTGGTAGCCGCCCTGCCGGACGTAGCTCTGCAGCGTCCACGACTGCGGCTCATCCCAGTGTCTGCTCAGCACCGGCGCGAGTGTCATTGCGGCGCCTCCATCCCGCGCTCCTGGGCGACGCGCAACCCGGCGAGGGTGGCCGCGCCCGGTTCGGAGTCGTTGCTGCCGGGGCGTTCATCGGGGAAGCCGGCGAGGATGCGTGCGGTGTCCTTGAAGGTGCACAGGGGCGCGCCCCGCGTCGGGGTGACCGGCTCACCGGCCCGCAGCGAGTCGACGAGATCACGTGCGGAACCGGGGGTTTGGTTGTCGAAGAACTCCCAGTTCACCATGACCACGGGTGCGTAGTCGCAGGCGGCGTTGCATTCGATGTGCTCCAGCGTGACCCGGCGGTCGGCGGTGGTCTCGCCGGCGCCGAGACCCAGGTGGTCCTCCAGTGATTCGAGGATGGCGTCGCCGCCCATGATGGCGCACAGCGTGTTGGTGCACACCCCGACGAGGTACTCGCCTGTCGGGGTGCGGCGGTACATCGAGTAGAACGTCGCGACCGCGGTGACCTCGGCGGTGCTGAGGTCCAATTGCGCAGCGCAGAAAGAGATTCCGGCAGGGGTGAGGTACCCGTCCTCGGATTGGACGAGATGCAGCAGCGGCAGCAGCGCGGAACGGGCACTGGGGTAGCGGGCAATGATCGTCGCGGCGTCGGCGGCCAGGCGCTCGGTCACGTCAGGCGAATACGACTGCGGCCCTTGGCCGATCGGTGGGCCGGGCTCGTCCGGACGCGGCCCGAGACGCAGTTCGATAGCGGTCACCTGTCCACGCCTCCCATCACCGGATCGATCGATGCCACCGCGGCGATGGCGTCGGCGACCATGGAGCCCTCGCACATCACCGACACCGCTTGCAGATTGGTGAACGAGGGGTCGCGGTAGTGCACCCGGTAGGGCCGGGTGCCACCGTCGGAGACCATGTGCACACCCAGCTCGCCGCGCGGCGATTCGACCGCGACGTACACCTGCCCGGCGGGCACCCGGATGCCTTCGGTCACGATCTTGAAGTGGTGGATCAGGGCCTCCATCGACGAGCCCATGATCTTGGCGATGTGTTCCTTCGAATTGCCCAGGCCGTCGGGGCCGAGCTTCAGGTCCGCGGGCCAGGCCAGCTTCTTGTCGGTGATCATCACCGGCCCGGTGACCTTGCCGAGCCTCTCGACACACTGCTCGACGATCTTGATGGACTCGTGCATCTCGCGGACCCGAATGATGTAGCGGCCGTAGGCATCACACTGGTCGTCGGTGATGCAGTCGAAGTCATAGGACTCGTATCCGCAGTACGGCTGCGCCTTTCGCAGATCGTGCGGCAGCCCCGTCGAGCGCAGCACCGGTCCGGTGATGCCCAGCGCCATGCACCCGGTCAGGTCCAGGTAGCCGACCCCCTGCGTGCGGGCCTTCCAGATGTAGTTCTCGTTGAGCAGATTCTCCATGTCGCGCAACCGCTTGGGCAGCAGCTTCAGCAGTTCCCGCAGTTGCGGCAGGGCCTCGTCGGGCAGGTCGGCGGCCAGGCCGCCGGGGCGGATGTAGGCGTGGTTCATGCGGAGCCCGGTGATGGTCTCGAAGATCGACAGCACCAGTTCGCGTTCCCGGAAGCCGAAGAACATGGCCGACATGGAACCCAGCTCCATACCGCCGGTCGCCAGCGCGACCAGGTGTGACGAGATGCGGTTGAGTTCCATCAGCAGCACCCGGATGATGCTCGCGCGCTCGGGAATGGCGTCGGTGACGCCGAGCAGCTTCTCGACGCCGAGGCAGTACGCCGTCTCGTTGAAGAAAGGCGACAGGTAGTCCATGCGGGTCACGAAGGTGACGCCCTGCGTCCAGGTCCGGTATTCGAGATTCTTCTCGATTCCGGTGTGCAGGTAGCCGATTCCGCACCGGGCCTCGGTGATGGTCTCGCCGTCGATCTCGAGGATCAGGCGCAGCACGCCGTGGGTGGACGGATGCTGCGGGCCCATGTTGACCACGATGCGCTCGCCGGCGACCGCGCTCTCCCGTGCCGCGGCCACGACGTCGGCCCAGTCTTGACCGCCGACGGTGACCACGCGTTCGCGGCCATCGGGTTCGTTGTCCTGAGTCATCAGTTGTAGGCCCGCCGTTCGTCCGGGGGCGGGATTTTCGCACCGTGGTACTCGACCGGGATTCCGCCGAGCGGGTAGTCCTTGCGCTGCGGGTGGCCCACCCAGTCGTCGGGCATCTCGATCCGGGTCAGGGCAGGGTGGCCGTCGAAGATGATGCCGAAGAAGTCGTAGGTCTCCCGCTCGTGCCAGTCGGTCGTCGGGTACACCGAATACAGCGACGGCACATGCGGATCGGCGTCCGGTGCACACGCCTCGACGCGGATGCGGCGGTTGTGGGTGATGGACATCAGCGGGTAGACGGCGTGCAGTTCGCGACCGGTGTCGTCGGGGTAGTGCACCCCGGACACTCCCAGACACAGCTCGAATCGCAGCTCGTCGCGCAGTGCCTGGGCCACCGCGACCAGGTGTTCGCGGCGCACCTCGAGGGTCAGTTCGTCGCGGAAGACCACGACGCGCTCGATCGCGGCGCCGAACTCGTCGGGACCGAGGGTCGCCGCCAACGTGTCGACGACGTCGTCGAAGTAGCCGCCGTAGGGCCGGGGTGAGCTGCCGGGCAGGGCCACCTCCCGGACCAACCGGCCGTAGCCCGACGTGTCGCCGCTGCCGCGCACACCGAACATGCCGCGCCGCGTCCCGATCACCTCGGGTCCCGTCTGGTCCGGCGCGTCCGTCATGACCGCAGCAGTCCCTTCAGCTCGATGGTGGGGCGGGCCTGCAGGGCGGCTTCCTCGGCCGCGGCGATCGCCTCGGCCCGGTTCACGCCCAGCGGCATCTCCTGAATCTTGGCGTGCAGCTTGAGGATTGCGTTGAGCAGCATCTCGGGCCGCGGCGGGCAGCCGGGCAGGTAGATGTCGACGGGCACGATGTGGTCGACGCCCTGCACCACCGCGTAGTTGTTGAACATGCCGCCGGAGGAGGCGCACACGCCCATGGCCAGCACCCATTTGGGTTCGGCCATCTGGTCGTACACCTGACGCAGCACCGGCGCCATCTTCTGGCTCACGCGGCCCGCGACGATCATCAGATCGGCCTGGCGCGGCGTCGCGGAGAACCGCTCCATGCCGAAGCGCGCGATGTCGAAGCGCGGGCCCGCGGTGGCCATCATCTCGATGGCGCAGCAGGCCAGGCCGAAGGTGGCGGGCCACAGCGACCCCTTGCGTACGTAGCCTGCGACCTTCTCGACGGTGGACAGCAGGATGCCGCCGGGCAGGCGTTCTTCGAGTCCCATGGGTCTGCCCTCAGTCCCAGCTCAGTCCGCCGCGGCGCCAGATGTATGCGTAGGCGACGAACACCGTCAGCATGAACAGCAACATCTCCACCACGGCGAATACCCCGAGCGATTCGAAGGAAACGGCCCAGGGATACAGGAAGACGATCTCGATGTCGAAGACGATGAACAGCATGGCGGTCAGGTAGTACTTGACCGGGAACCGCTGCCCGGTGGTCTCATGCCCGGGGGAGCCTGGGGCCATCGGCTCGATGCCGCATTCGTAGGCCTCCAGCTTGGCCCGGTTGTACCGGCGGGGGCCGATGACCAGCGCGATTCCGACCGAACCCACCGCGAACGCCGCGGCGATCGCGCCGAGTACCAGGATGGGGATGTAGACGTTCATGCGTTCGTCATGCCCTGTGTGGCTCCCTCGTCGAGCTGTCGATGTGAGCTGGCCCACAGCTTAGCTCGGTTAACGGAACGGCCGCCGCATTTTGGCTAGGATCATGATCAGTTCCTGACGTTCCCGCGTCTCATCGCCGCTGACGCGAAGAGTGAACGGCCACAGGCCATTTCGTGCTGGTTAACGCACGGTTTCACCGCTGTGGAGACAGCACCGCCACCACGGCCTCGCCGAGCCGGATCGGGTCGATCGGATGGGGCACTGCAGCCTCCGCGCGCGACCAGGAGGCCAGCCAGGCGTCGTCCGGGCGGCCGGTGAGCACCACGATCGGCGGGCAGTTCGCGACCTCGTCCTTGAGTTGCTTGGCGAGCCCCATCCCGCCGGCGGGTGTGGCCTCGCCGTCCAGGATCGCCAAGTCGATCCCGCCCGCGTCGACGGAACTCACCACGACGGGCGCCGTCGCCACGTCGAGATACGTCAGGTCGGGCAGGTCCGGGTGGATGCGCCGTCCCAGCGCCGTGCGCACCTGGTCACGGGTGTTCGGATTGTCGCTGTACACCAGGATCTTGAGCGCGGAGTCGGCCACGTGCTCAGGCTACGACAGTACGGCGATCAGGTAGGCCGGGTTCGGCTACTCGTCGGCATAGCCCGGATGGGCCACGTCCAGCCGATGCCGCACGAGCGCCCGCAGCACGGGCTCGAGTTCGGGGCCACGGTCGTCGAACTCCCCGTCGCGTATCGCGCGCGCCAGGGCCTGCTCGTCGTCGAATCCCAGCAGCCCCGGTTCTGCGCCGTCCTGAGACAGCTCGCGTTCGACGATCCGCAGCGCGTTCGCGGCCACGCGGGCATGGAAGTTCACCGCGCCATCGGTGGCCGCGCGTACCTCGGTCTCCAGGAACTCGGCCACGGCGGCGACCAGTTCAGCGGCGGTGGGACGGTAATGGCTCATCGGGCCGCCACGAGGTTGAGCAGGTCCCATTCGGTTTCACACACCCGCCGGCCGATGGTCGCCAACTCCACCGACCTGGCCTGTCCGGACAGGTGGCGCTGCGCCTGATACCGGCAGATGATGCCCCAGCGCAAGGTGGCGGACACCAGCCACCAGTGAAAGGCCTTGCGGTCCAGAGTGATTCCGCTGGAGTGCTCATAGGCGGTCAGGAAGTCCTCGATGCGGCCCAGGCCGCCGGCGTCCAGCGTCCGCGGCGCCCCGAAGCGCCAGGCCCGAATGCAGAACCAGGCCAGGTCCTCGGCGCGCGAGCCCAGATGGGTGAGCTCCCAATCCAGCACTGCCGCCAGCCGGCTGCCGTCGACGATCAGGTTGCCCATCCGGAAGTCGCCGTGCACCAACACCGCACCGCCGGTGTCCGCCGGCTGGTTGCGCGCCAACCAGCGGAAGGCCCACTCGAAAGTGGCTGTGGTGTCACCGATCTCGTCGAGTTCGCGCCGCCATGAACTCAGTTGGTCTTCGCTCGACAGCCCGATGCCGGTGGGGTCGGCGCGGTGGATCGCCGCCAGCGCTGCGGCGCATTGCCCGAGAAGGGTGGTCCGGCCGTCGTCGTCGAGTGCGCGCTGGATCTTGCGGACGATGGTCTCCCCGGGTACGAAATCGCACACCAGGAACGGACTGCCGAGGGCCTCCGGTGAGTTGCTGGCCGCCAGCACCCGGGGCACGGGCGCGCCCGTGGCCGCGGCCCGGGACAGCGCGGCGGCCTCGAGCTCCATGCCGGCGTGGATTTCGTCGGGCGGTCCGACCCGCAGGATCAATGGGCGGGCGTCGGCCGCGGTGGTCGCCGCGAACGCCCACGTCGCGCGGCTGGCACCGCCGGTGAGTTCCCGCAGGTTCTCGACGCTGACCTCGCCGAGCTCCGGTTCGAGCACCGCGGCGAGCGCTCGGGCCAATTCCGGCGCGTCGATCACTTGCGCCCGAACTTCAGCATCCGCTGCGCCACCCGGCGAATCTGAATCTCTTCCGCCCCTTCGGTGATCCGGTAGCGGCGGTGGTGCCGGTAGATGTGCTCGAACGGCTCGTGCCGGCTGTAGCCGACGCCACCGTGGATCTGCATGGCTCGGTCGGCCGCCTCGCATACCAGTCTGTTGGCGCGGTAATTGGCCATCGACACCTTGTCGGAAACCTCCATGTGGTGATCCCGATCGAGGTGCCAGGCGGCGTAATACACCAGCAGCCGGACCATCTGGGCCTCGGTCTGCAGCTCGGCCAGCGGCCACTGCACGGCCTGGTTCACCGCCAGGGGCTTACCGAAGACGACGCGCTCGCCGGCGTACTGCGCGGCCCGGTCGATGCAGTACTGCGCGGCGCCCAGACTGCTGGCGGCCTGACGGATGCGGTTCTCGTGCAGGAACGTCTGGCCGACCTCCAAGCCGTGGTCCACCTCGCCGAGCACCGCATCAGCCGGCACCCGAACATCGTTCAGTTCGACCTCGCCGTGGTCGCTCGGCATGTTGAACGTCCACCAGTAGTACGGCACGGTGAAACCGGGGGTGTCGGTGGGCACGAGGAACGCGGTGATACCGACCGCCTGCCCGGGATCCCCCGACGTGCGGGCGAAGATCAGGTCGTGGGTGGCGCGGTGCACTCCGGTGTTCCAGCGCTTGCGGCCGTTGATGATCCACCCGTCACCGTCCCGGACCGCCGTGGTCTCGAGCCAGGTGGCGTCGCTGCCGTGGTCGGGTTCGGTGAGCCCGAACGCCATCGACCGTTCACCGGTGATCATGGCCTCGACCCATTCGGCTTGCTGCGCCGGGGTGCCGAACCGGCTCATCATGATGACCTGCGGGAAGTTGCCGACGATCGATGACTCGTCCTGCAGGTCGTTGTGCAGGCCGAGGCCCTTGTGCGCCAGGTGTTCCCGGATGACGGCCATGTCCAGATTGGTGCCGTCGCGGCCACCGAACTCGCTGGGCAGGCCGTAGCGCAGCCATCCGGCTGCGTCGGCACGGCGGCGCATCTCGTCGAGCAGATCCTCCCATTCCCGGGTGGGCACACCGCCGTTCTCGAGGTCCGTACGGGCGAATTCCCGGCGCCGGTCGAAGTACTGCAGGTTCTCTCGTTCCAGCGGTTTGATCTCCGCCTCGATGAAGGCATCCATCTCTGCCAGCAGGCCCGGAAGGTGTTCCGGTAGAGCGAAATCCACGGTGATCTCTTTCGTCGGTCAGAAGCCGTACAGGGTTTTCTTCCAGATGGTCGACAGGGTGGTGATGGCGTCCTCGTCGCTGATCTGCAGCCCGGAGTCCGGGTTGCCGACCACCACGACGGTGAAGTTCTCGAACAGCAGCGAAATCGCCGCGGCGATGTGTTCGGGATCGAGGCGCTGCCCGGGGTGGATGCCCTGCGCATGGCCTTGCTCCGTGGCGTGGCGGACCGAATCGGCGACCAGGTCCATCCCGAAGCGCCGGAACTCGTTCTGTACCTTGGCGAAGCGCGGCTGCGTGGCGCCCAGCTGGGCGACCGCGATCATGATGCCGATGTTCTGCTTGAAGAGGTTCCAGTACCCCGTCACCACGGTGGTGAAGTACTCGGTGTCCTCGGGGGACTCCGGCAGCGGCACACTCATCCCCGACGGGGTGACGATGTCGTGCAGGAAAGACTCGGCCAGCTCGGCCAGCAGGTCCTCCTTGTCGTCGAAATAGCGGTAGAACACCGCCGACGACTTTCCGGCAGCCGACGTGATGTCGGCCAGCGTGGTGCCGTGAAAGCCCCGCTCGGCGAACAGCTTCCGGGCGGCGAGTTCGATGGCCTCGCGGGTCTGTCGGCCCTTGGCGGTCAAATTTGCGGTGGGCATGCTCAGCCCAGCAGCCGGTCGCCGGCGCGCAGCAGGGCGCTGGGCAGCTCATGGCCCACAACACGCTGCGCCACCATGGCCGCGTCGATCGCCAGGTCCAGGTCGATGCCGGTGTCGATGTCGCTGTCCCGCAACAGGTAGACCAGGTCTTCGGTCGCGATGTTGCCGGTCGCGCCGGGTGCGAACGGGCAGCCGCCCAGGCCGCCCACCGACGCGTCGAGTCGCGTCACACCGGCCTGCACGGCGGCGTAGGCGCTGGCCAGGCCGGAGCCCCGCGTGTTGTGGAAGTGCGCGCCGAGCGGCAGGTCTCCGATGACCGGGCGGACGCGGCTGATCAGGTCGCTGACACGCCGCGGGGTGGTGGTGCCGATGGTGTCGGCGATGGCCACCCGATCCGCCCCGAATTCCATTGCTGCCGCGGCGATATCGACCACCCGGCCCGGGTCGGTCGGTCCGTCGAAGGGGCAGTCCCAGGCGGTGGCGATGATGACTTCGGCGCTGGCGCCGCTGTCGTGGGCCAGGCCGACGATGTCGGAGATCAGGGCCGTCGAATCGGCCGTCGAGCGCCCGACGTTCGCCCGGCTGTGCCCGTCCGCGGCGGACACCACGTATTCCAGCGACCGCATGCCGGCCGCCAGCGCACGGCCGGCGCCGCCGGCCCCCGCCACGAGCGCGGAGAACTCGACGTTGGGAAAAGCGTCCAGCGCCGCGGCCAATTCGGCGGCATCGGCCAGTGCGGGCACCTTGGACGGTGAGACGAATGCGGTGGCCTCGACCTCCTGCACACCGGTGGCAACGATGGCCTCGAGCAGTTCGAGCTTGGCGGACAACGGAATCGGGTCTTCGAGTTGCAGGCCGTCGCGCAGGCAGACCTCGCGGACGGTCACGTGGGCCGGCAGGTCGGTCACAACACACCCTCCTCGCGCAGTGCCGACAACTGCCCGGCATCGAGACCGAGGAGACGGCCGAACACCTCCGCGTTGTCCTGGCCTGGCCGCGCCGAGCCACCGTTGCGGATGGTGCCGGGCGTGTCCGAGAGCACCGGGACGACGCCGGGACCCTTCACATTGCGTTGCACCCGTTCGTCCCAGTGGTCGGCAATCATGTTGCGTGCCTGCAGTTGTGGGTCTTGTACCACCTCGGCGACAGTGTTGATGGGCCCACTGATCACGCCGGCCTCCGACAGGGTGGCGATGATGTCGTGGGGCTCCCGCTGCGCTGCCCAGTCGCCGATGATCTTGTCGAGTTCGTCCTGGTTGCGGCCACGCGCCAGATGGTCGGCGAACCGTTCGTCGGTCGCCAGTTCGGGCCGGTCCATGGCCTGACAGAGCCGCCGGAACACCGTGTCCTGATTGGCCGCGATCACCACCCAGCTGCCGTTCGCGCTCTGGTAGATGTTCGACGGCGCGATACCTTCGAGCCGGGTGCCCGACGGTCCGCGCACCACGCCGCCGATGTCGTAGTCCGGAATGGTGGATTCCTGGATGGCCAAACAACTTTCGGTGAGTGCCGTATCCACGACCTGGCCCTCGCCGGTGACACTGCGCCGGTACAGTGCGGCGAGCGCGCCTTGCGCGGCGAACATGCCGGCGAGGCTGTCGCCCAGCGACAACGCGAGTCGCGGCGGGGGACCGCCGGGGAAACCGTTCATGTGCCGCAGCCCGCTCGCCGCCTCGGCGACCGACGCGTAGCCGGCCTTCCCGGCGTCGGGACCCGTCTGGCCGTAGCCCGACACCCGCACCAGGATGATGCCCCGATTGCGTTCGCGCAGAACGTCGTAACCCAGGTTCCATTTCTCGAGCGTGCCGGGCCGGAAATTCTCCACGATCACATCGGACTGCTCGACGAGGTCGAGGAACAGCTCCCGGCCGCGCGCGGTGCGCAGGTCGAGCGTCACCGCTTTCTTGTTGCGCGCGTGGACCGTCCAGAAGAACCGGTGGCCGTCGAGCTCGGCCTGGCCCCAGGTCCGGAGCGGATCGGGGGCCGACGGCAACTCGATCTTGAGGACCTCGGCGCCCATGTCGCCGAGCAGCCGGCCGGCGAACGGACCGGAGATCAAGGTGCCGAGTTCGAGCACCCGGATGCCGTCCAGAGCACCCGTCGTCACAGCGAAAACCCCCGCTGGTGCAGCCAGTCCGTGCAGATGCCGACGGCCTGCCGCAGCGTGCCGCGCTGATCCGGTCCGGAGTAGTAGTGGTTGGCGCCGGGAATCTCGTGCATCTCCTTGTCCGGATGCCCGATCGCCTCGTAGAGCCGCCGCGTGTGGCTGGGCGTGCAGGCGTCGTCGGCGAGGTTGCCGATCACCAGTGTCGGCACCGCGATGTCCGGACCCGCCTTCACGGCGTCACCGTTGGCGTCGTCGTAACTCCACTGCGACAGCCAGCTGCGCAACGTACAGAATCGGGCCAGGCCGACGGGGCTCATGTTCACCACTCGAGGATCCCCCAGATAGCACTGTCCCGGGGTGCGTTCGTTGGGATCGACCGTCGGGTCGAGCCAGCGCGGGTCGGCCATGGTGCCGTGCACGACGAACGCGAACTCGTCATCGGGCCGCCCCGCCGCCTTGAGCTCGGCGAGCTTTTCCTTGACCCACTTGGTGATTCGCCGGTTCCGGGCGATCTGTGCCTCGTGGTACCGCTGCAGGAACTCGGGGGAGTACGGCGGTTGGTTGGGGTTGTCCGGGTTGTAGAGATCGAGTTCGGGATCGCGCTTCGACGGGTCGTTCTCATCGAGGATCGAGGCGTCCATCCACTCGGTCATGGTGCCGTGGCGGCTGATGTGGGCGGCCAGCAGCATGAGACCGTCCGCCGGGATCAGGCCCAGCTTCGTCAGGTCCGGCCCGTCCCCGGAGGGACTGGCCGTCACCGTCGGGTGCTGCGCCTGCTGCTGGTAGAAGACCGACAGCGAGCCGCCGCCGCTCCACCCGGCGAGGACCACCTTCGCGTAGCCCAGCCGGTTCTTGGCATCCTTGATGCACTCACCGAGATCCTCGACCACCTTCTCCATCAGCAATGCCGAGTCGGTGCCGCGGAAGCGGCTGTTGCAGTAGATGACGTGGTGGCCGGCGCGCGCCAGTGCGTTGATCATCGGCAGGTAGGCGCCGCCCCCGATGGGGTGCATGAACACCAGCACCGTGTCACTCGGCTTGGCTTTCGGCTTCAGCAGG
This sequence comes from Mycobacterium sp. SMC-18, assembly GCF_045310895.1. Classification (NCBI taxonomy): domain Bacteria; kingdom Bacillati; phylum Actinomycetota; class Actinomycetes; order Mycobacteriales; family Mycobacteriaceae; genus Mycobacterium; species Mycobacterium sp. SMC-18. The sequence continues at coordinate 20,124 of NZ_JBJIAL010000003.1, read as the reverse complement.
TAGCTTTCCAGCACCACCAACTCCGCCACGCCGCCGTACACATCGCGCACTGCCGAGTTGTTCTGGTACGCAACCAGATACGGGATGCGGTCGTAGTCGTGCTTGACGGGTGCTTCGGCGGTTGTCATCAGTGCTCTCTCTTCTTCGCGCAAGCGCTCATCAGTGCTGCCCCAGATCATTGGCAAGGATTTCGGCGGAGGGTGTGAGACGTCGGCGCGTATCGATGGCGATCACCGACCAGTCGACGCGGTCGTACTGGTCGAACTTGCGGCGGGCGCGCTCCCGCGCCGCTTCCGGTGCGCCGTGGTGAACACCTTGGGGCGCATGGGAGATCAGGCCCGGCGGCATCGGGATGCCGTACAGCGAGCCGGAGTGGAAGAACGCGATCTCGTCGTAGTCGACGTTGCGGTGGTACCAGGGGGTGCGCTCGGTACCCGGCACGCTCTCGGCCGGCTTGGGTAGGAAGTTCATCACGTAGACGCCGGTCGCCTGCATGAACAGGTGCACGGTCGGCGGCAGGTGCACGCTCTCGGACGTGATGACGGTGTAGTCCTCGATGTTGAAGGTGAACGGGAAGTTGTCGCCCCGCCAGCCCTCCACATCGAGCGGATTGTGTTGGTAGATGAGCGAGGTGGTCCCAACCCCATCGACCGGGGCGTGGTACATCCGCACCTCGTACTCTCCGTCTTTTTGCGGGCCGTCGCCAGTTTCAAGCGGCTCGGGTTCGGGGATGGTGACCTGCGCCGGGTCGAACGGGAAGTGTCGTCCCAAGGTCCCGGCCGGCGGCACCCGGAAGTCATCGGTGGCCTGGATCATGAGCCACGTCGACTCGTCATCCGGCACCTGCCGGAACGTGCACGCCTTCGGGATGTAGACCCAGTCGCCCTCGCGGTACCGCAGCGGCCCGAATTCGGTCTCCAGCAGCCCGGAACCCTTGTGTACGAACAGGAGTAGATCACCGTCGACGTAGCGGACGAAGAACGGCATCTCGGTGCTCCGCCGGCTCAGCAGCACCTGGCAGTCGGCGTTGGAGAACATCAGCAGGGGAGCGCCCGCCGCGTCGGTCGCATCCGAGGGCTTCAATTCGGAGGACAGCACGTCTGTGGGCCGGAGCGGGCCGACGGTGCGGTATGCGGTGGGGTCGTTGCGCCGGTACATGTTCGCGGTACGCCCGACGAAGCCGCCGCGCCCGAGTTCGTCGTCCTTGAGCCCATCGAGGTCGGCGTGCACTCGCTTGGGAGTTTTGCCTTTGCGCAGGTGGACGAATGATTCCATGCTTGCTCCTGTACGTGGCCCTGGAACTAAAAATAACGTTAGTTTTACTTATGGACCGATGTCAATGACCCGACGGAGATTGGCGCGGCCTAACCGTCCAGGTCGACGCGCACGGTCAGCAGGTTGGTGCCGAACGTGCGTACCCCGAAGCTGTTGAACTGCGGCAATTCGCGAAGTCGCGCGGCCGCGTCATCGTCGGGTACCAGGTGCGCAGTCCCGCTGTGCCATCTGCCATGCAACCGCACCCGAACCCGGGGATCAGCCTGGATGTTGCGGATGTACTGGGACTTCTCACCGAATTCCGAGACGAACCAGAACTGCCCGTCGACGATCTTGCCGCCCAGCGGAGTGCGACGGGGTTCACCGGACTTGCGCCCTGTGGTCTCGAGTAGCGTCTGAAACGGCAACCGCCGCATGACGGGATTGGCGATCCGCTTCTGGAAGAAGTTGGTGAAAGCGGGCTGTGGGTTTGGCATCTGGCTATTTCACACCCTCGTGTTCATCAGATCATCGACGTCCGCGGGATCTTCATCCCGAGCGTGAGTGCGCCGGCCAGTTCCCGGCTGGTGTCGTAATCGAAGACGACGTGCCCGGCCAACACGTCGACGTCGCGCTTGAACCGCTGCATCGGGCTGGCCAGGAAATGGATGCTGGCTCCGCCGGCGCCCATCAGGTCACCGATCACCGCCCGCGATTCGGCCACGATGTGCGCGGCCGTCAGCCGGGCCTGTGCGCGCACCGGCTTCTCCACGGGATCGCCGGCGACGACGATCTCCTCGATCTCCCCGACGGTGTCGGCGAGCAGTGCGCGCAGTGACCGCAACCGCACCTGTGCTCCGGCCAAGTGCGCCTGGGCGATTGGCTTGTCCTTCTGCATGACGCCCTCGTACGGCAGCACCCGCTCGGCCAGCCGTTGCGCGTAGTTCTCGGTGACCCTCTCGGCGCTGCCCAGGGCGGGCATGGCGGCGAGCAGGGCCAGCGCCGGCACCATCGGCCAGCGGTAGGTGGCGCTGTCATGCAGTCCGGCGCCGGGCGCGGTGCCGGCGTAGATGTCGGTCACCTTGACCAGTCGGTGCTCGGGCACGAAGACGTCCGTGGCGACGACGTCGTTGGATCCGGTGGCTCGCATGCCGTCGGTGTGCCAGACGTCCTCGACGGTGATGGCACTGATCGGCAGGAGCGCCAGGGCGGGGTAGATGCCGTCATCGGGCCCGCAGAGCGCGGCGACGATGATCCAGTTGCCGTGCATCACCCCGGTGGCCCAGGACCAGCGCCCGGACAGTCGGATGCCGCCGTCGACCGGCAGTCCTCTGCCGGTGGGGGCCAGCGGTGCGGGCGCCAGGAAGGGGCGGCTCTCGAACGCCTCCTGCTGGGCCTGCTCGCCGAACAGCGCCAGCATCCAGTTGTGCAGCGTGAGGAAGCCGATGGTCCAGGCGCTCGAGGTGCAGCCGTGGGCAAGTCGGCGTACCGGGTCGAGGATGTCGGGGAACGGCGCCTGCTGTCCGCCGAAACGCGCGGGCACCAGAAGTTCGGTGAACCCGGACGCGATCAGGTCGCGCACGGTGTCGTCCGGAAGGCGCCGGAGTTTTTCGGCCTCGGCGGCGCGTTCGCCGAGCGCGGTCACGAAGCCATCGGTTATGCCGGCCTGCGTACTCAACATGAGCGGACCGTACCATACCTTTTGGTATGGAGATCAGGTCGCGAGCATCAGGTCGAGGAATCGTTCGCTGCGGGCGGCCAACCGCGGATGGGGGGAGTCGCCGGAGAGGTGTAGGAACCCGATGCCGACCGCGAAGGTGGCGTCGGCCCGCAGCTCCGCCTCGTCGCCGTCGAAGCCGTAATCCTCGAACGCGCGCCGAACCGCGGCGAGAATGCGCCGATCCGCGGCGCGCACACTCTCGGCGACCGCCTCATCCGAGCGCGCCCACTCCCGCATGGCCCGCTCCAGCGTCCAGTGCCGGGGGCTGACCAGCGAGTTCATCATCTGGATCAGTCGGTCCCGCGGCGGCAGGGCGCCGATTTCGTCGATCTGGCTGCGGTCGGCGTCACGGAGCTCGCCCCAGCCCTGGACGAGGGCGGTCCGGTAGGCGGCGATGTTGGCGAAATGCCAGTAGAAGCTGCCTTTCGTGACGTTCAACCGGGCGCACAGGCGATCGATCTTCAGCGCCTTCAGGCCCTCTTCCGCCAGGATCGCGTAACCGGCCGCGCGCCAGTCGTCGATACCCAACCGGCTGCCCGGCCGGGTGTCCGCCAGGTCGTCGACGTCGTTCCGATCGCTCGTCACAAACGGCAGCCTACGGCCGGATGAACGGCTCCCAGCAGAGCCGCCGGGTGATAGCTGAACGATACGAAGTCCGCAACAACCTGGTCTCAAGCGCGATTCGGGGGTTCCTCGGCGTGTCGGGTGCGTGTTTTACTGCCCACAGACAACTGAATCATTCGGTGTGTTCAGTTCCCGTACCAGGCTGAGCTCACCGCACGCGGCTGCGGGAATCGCGGCCGTGCCACCAACGCCATCCGATCGCGTGGAGTGGGCACTTTACCCGGTACCCGACACTGAAATGGGATTGTGAATGTTCGTTGACAAGATTCGCGGCCGTTGGGCACGCAGGGTCGCCGGCGCCGTCTCGGCCGCCGTCCTGCTCCCCGGTCTTATCGGACTTGCCGGCCAGACAGCGACCGCCGGCGCGTTCTCGCGCCCCGGCCTGCCGGTCGAATACCTCCAGGTCCCGTCACCTGCCATGGGACGCGACATCAAGGTCCAGTTCCAGAGCGGTGGTAACGGGTCGCCCGCGGTGTACCTGCTCGACGGCCTGCGTGCGCAGGACGACTACAACGGCTGGGACATCAACACCGCCGCCTTCGAGTGGTACCTCAACTCCGGTCTGTCGATCGTCATGCCGGTCGGCGGCCAGTCCAGCTTCTACAGCGACTGGTACAAGCCGGCGTGTGGCAAGGCGGGCTGCTCCACCTACAAGTGGGAGACCTTCCTGACCCAGGAGCTGCCGCAGTGGCTGGCGGCCAACCGCGAGGTCAAGTCGACCGGGATGGCGGCAGTCGGTCTGTCGATGGCTGGTTCGTCCGCGATGACCCTGGCCATCTGGCACCCCGAGCAGTTCATCTACGCCGGTTCGATGTCGGGCTTCCTGAACCCGTCCGAGGGCTGGTGGCCGTTCCTGATCAACGTCTCGATGGGTGACGCCGGCGGTTACAAGGCCGACGACATGTGGGGCTCGACGGGCGACCCGAACAACGCCTGGCAGCGCAACGACCCGATGGTCAACATCGGCAAGCTGGTTGCCAACAACACCCGCCTGTGGGTCTACTGCGGTAACGGCAACCCGAGCGAGCTCGGCGGCGACAACGTGCCGGCCAAGTTCCTCGAGGGCCTGACCATCCGCACCAACCGCACCTTCCAGGACAACTACCTGGCCGCGGGCGGCAACAACGCGGTGTTCAACTTCCCCGACAGCGGCACCCACGACTGGGGCTACTGGGGCCAGCAGCTGCAGGCCATGAAGCCTGACCTGCAGCGCGTGCTGGGCGCGAACGCCTCCTCGTAACCACGACAGCAAAAGGCCCCGGGAGCAATCCCGGGGCCTTTTGCTTGTCACGGTGCCGGCGGAGCGCCCGTCACTTGAGCTGTGCCGACGACAGGCCCAGCAGGCGTCGCGCCACAACGAGCTGCTGAATCTGCTGCGTGCCCTCGAAGATGTCGAGAATCTTCGAGTCGCGGGCCCACTTCTCGAGCAGGGTCTGCTCGGAATAGCCAGTGGTACCGGCCAATTCGACGGCCTTGAGGGTCACGTCGGTGCCCATGCGCCCGGCCTTGGCCTTGCTCATGGACGCTTCCTTGGAGTTCGGAATCTTGTTGTCGGCCTGCCAGGCGGCGCGCAGCGACAGCAGGTACGCGGCCTCCCAGTCGGACTCCATCCGCAGGAACTCGGCGGCCGGTGCGCTCTGGGCGTGGGCCGGCTTGTCGTACGAGATCTCGATGCCCGCGTCGGTCAGGATCGCCCGCAGCTCCTCCAGGGCGGCACGGCCCACGCCGATCGCCATGGCGGCCACCATCGGACGGGTGTTGTCGAAGGTCTCCATGACCCCGCCAAAGCCCTTGTCCACCTTGACCTCCGGATCACCGAGCAGGTAATCCTTCGGGACCCGGCAGTTGTCGAAGCGGATGACCGCGGTGTCGGAGGCCTTGATGCCCAGCTTGTGTTCCAGGCGCTCGACGATGACGCCGGGGTGCTCGCGCGGCACGACGAACGACTTGATGGCGGCCCGGCCGAGCGACTTGTCGACCGTGGCCCACACCACGATGTGGGTGGCGCGCGAACCGGCGGTGACGAAGATCTTCTCGCCGTTGATGACGTACTCGTCACCGTCGAGCACGGCGGTGGTCGTGACCGCCGCGGAGTCGGAACCGAAGCTCGGCTCGGTGATGGCCATGGCGGCCCACACCTTGCCCCACTTGGACAGCTGTTCCTTGGTGGCGACCGCGGAGATGGCGGCATTGCCCAGGCCCTGGTAGGGCACGGTCAGCAGCAGGGCGACGTCGCCCCAGCTGACCTCGAGCGCGTTCAGCAGCGCAGACATGTTGGCGCCGTTGACGTTTGCGTGCTTGCTCTTGGACTCGTTCGCCGAGAAGCCGGCGCCGGCCACCGAGACGGTGTTCGACTCCTGCACGCCCTCGAACAGGCTGGCAAGGGTGTCGAGTTCCGACGGGTAGGCGTGCTCGGCGAGGTCGTACTTACGGGAGATGGGGCGGAGCATCTCGGCGGCGCCCTGATGTCCCTTTTCCGCGACAGCCTTCAGCTTGCGGGGCAGTTCCAAATTGATTGCCATGATTGGTCTTTCGGGTGAGTGGGAAGAGTTCTGCGATTCGGGCGACTACAGGACGACAACACCCTCGGCGACGCCGAGTGCCCGCAGATCGCGGTACCAGCGCTCAACCGGGTGTTCCTTGGTGTAGCCGTGGCCACCGAGCAGCTGCACGCCGTCGAGGCCGATCTGCATGCCCTTGTCGGCGGCGAACCGCTTGGCCAGCGCGCCTTCCCGCAGGAAGGTCATGCCCTGCTCGGCACGCGACGCACCGCGCCAGACGATCAGGCGCAGGCCGTCCAGTTCGATGGCGATGTTGGCGCACATGAAGGCCACCGCCTGGCGGTTGGCGATCGGCTCACCGAACGCCTGGCGCTCCTTGACGTAGGGCACCACGTAGTCGAGCACCGCGTGCGAGGTGCCGACTGCCAGTGCGGCCCAACCCAATCGGGACAGCGCGATGGCTTCGGAGTAGTCGTTGTCGGTCGCTTCGTCCTCGCCGAGGCGGTTGGCGAGCGGGACTGCGACGTTGTTCAGCTCGATCTTGCCCAGGGCCGCGGCACGGATGCCCATGCTCGGGTCGGCCGTGATCGACAGTCCCTCGGAGCTGGACTCGACGATGAACAGCGCCGGCTTGCCGTCGAGCTGCGCACCGATGATGAACAGCTCGGCGTCGGCAGCGGCCGGAACCAGCGACTTGACGCCGTTGAGGCGGTAACCGCTGGGGGTGCGGACCGCAGTGGTCCGCAGCGCGGTCGGGTCGAACAGCGCGTGCGGCTCGGCGATCGCGACGCACGCCTGCGGGACGTTCTCACCGGCGAACGACGGGAGATACGTGGCCTGCTGACCGGCGCTGCCCCAACGGGTCAGGGCCGACGCCACGCCGCCGGGCGCCAGGATCGGCAGGGCCAGACCCATGTCGCCGTACGCCAGGGCCTCGGCGACCAGTGCCGTGGTGACGGTGTTCTGAGAGGCGGCGATGCCGTCGAACTCCTCGGGCACGTTGATGGCGGTGATGCCGAGTTCGGCGGACTTGGCGATCAGGTCGGCCGGGTAGGTCGCGGCGGCGTCGGCGTCATGTGCGGCCGGCCGCAGGATCTCCTCGGAGAACTCGCGGACGGTCTCCACGATCATCTGCTGGTCTTCGTCCGGGTTCAGGTCGAAGTAGTCCGAGCCGCCCGGCTTCAGGCGGGTCGGGGCGCCGTTGATCCCGGGAATGCGCTTGAACGTCCGGCCCGCGGCGCCGGCGGTGGAGAACGCCGTCTTGATGCCGTACTTCAGGCCGCGGTTCATTGGATCCCGCAGGTTGTACTTGTCCAGGAACTCCTGGCCGACAAAAGGCGTGATCAGCGCCAGACCGATGTCGGTCGCTGTCCGCTTGTGTCGCTGGAGTCCGATGGCGCTCTCCGGGCCCTTGCGCACAGGGCGCTGGGCGGAGCCGGCTTTTGTGCCGTTCTGAGGAAGGGTGTTGGTCATTTCGACAGCCTCGCGTCGTTGGGGCAGTGCGCTATGACCGTATCTTACTCCGGAGTAAGGTACGACGCTCGTGTTATCAACTTCACATTCGAGGACTCGGTGGCTGATGCACGAAAACCCGCGCTGAACGCGGGTTTTCGGGCACAGATTCCGTAATCAGGAGAGGGCGGCGAGCACTTTTTCGTGCAATAGACCGTTGGTCGCGACCGCGCTGCCGCCGTGCGGCCCGGGTGTGCCGGCCAGGTTGGTGAACGACCCGCCGGCCTCCCGGATGACGACGTCCAGCGCCGCCAGATCCCAGAGCTTGACCTCCGGTTCGACGGCGATGTCGACCGCGCCCTCGGCCAGAAGGCAGTAGGACCAGAAGTCGCCGTAGGCCCGCACCCGCCACACCGCATCGGTCAGTGCGACGAACGCGTCGCGCCGGTCTTCCCAACCGGTGGTCAAATCCGAGTAGGACAGGCTCGCGGCGTCCAGTGCGTCGACGCCCGACACCGAGATGGGGCGCGTCCGCCCGCCGAACGAACTGAACGCACCATCGCCGGTGCCGGCCCACCACCGGCGTCCGAGGGCCGGGGCGCTGACGACACCGACGACCGGCACACCGTCCTCGAGCAACGCGATCAACGTCGCCCACACCGGCACGCCACGGACGAAATTCTTGGTGCCGTCGATGGGGTCGATCACCCACTGCCGGCCCGCGAAAACCGCTGTGCCCCCGTACTCTTCGCCCAGCAACGCATCGTCCGGCCGGGCCGCCGCCAGCGTCTCGCGCAGCACCCGTTCCACGGACTGGTCGGCATCGGTCACCGGCGTCAGATCCGGCTTGGTCTCGATGCGCAGATCCAGCGCGCCGAAGCGGTCCAGCGTCACGGCATCGGCCTGATCGGCCAGGGCCAAGGCCAAAGTGACGTCGTCTCGGCGGGACGCGCAATCCGCTGCGCTACTTGCTTGGGTGGCACTCATGAGTGCAGTCCTACCATGAGTACGTGTGGGAATTCGTCGTGCTCATCGTCTTGCTCGGAGCGCTCGTGTTGCTGGCCGCCCCATGGCTGCGGCGGACGCGGAGCGGGGAGAGCGGGACGTTGTTGATCACCGGCGTCAGTCCCCGCCCCGATGCCACGGGGGAGCAGTTCGTCACCGTCGCCGGCGTCATCAACGGCCCCAGTGTCAACGAGCATGAGGTGTACGGCCGGATCGCCATCGATGTGGCCGAGTGGCCCGCGGTGGGTCAGTTGGTGCCCGTCGTCTACTCGCCCAAGAATCCCGACAACTGGAACTTCGCGCCCCACGCTCCGCAGGCGTAGTCCGCCGGCCTGCCGGCCCTGTCCCTCATAACGGTCCGGCCGTTTGCTCAGCTTCGGCTGAAATTTCCGGCGATTGGGCCATTTCGGGTATTTCCCTGTGCTAATAGATTCACTGTGCGATGGGCCAGCTATCGCATCGAGCTTGCTGGGCTAGTGGCGCACAGCGCTCGGATCCGACCATCGGACAGAGTTTTCCGCAGAAGGGGACCAGAACGCACATGCCCGAGTCTCAGATGTTGTCGACCGGTAGCGCCATCAAGATGATCGGGGTGGGCCTGGCGGCGGGCGGATTGATGCTCCTCGCGCCGGCCGGCCTGGCATCGGCCGACGGCGGGCCACTCGACGGGTTGGGTGGCGCGCTGACCAACGAGGTCGGTTTTGCCCAGCACTTCACCACCCACAACATCGGGGGACTCGAGGGCATCGCCGCGATCAACGCCGGCGGACTGCAGGCCGGCGTGGGGTCGCTGAGCTCGGGCGTGCTGTCGGGGTCGACGGCCACGTCGTCCCTGCTCAATTCAGGCGGCAACCTGACGACATTCGCGGTGCAGGGCATCCTGCGGCCCGGCCACTAGGCAGCCGGGGGAGCGCAGCGGAAGCGCACCGCTGGTCAGCCGTGCGCGACCCGCAGCATGTGGGCCACATCTGTCAGCTTCACCCGCGGCCGGTTCTGGCCTTCGCCGGCCGACCGTTCGTGCGCGTCGATCAGGCGCCAATGGTCGTTGGTCACCAACGCGGGCTGCCGCGACAGGAACCAGGCCTCCAGATCCTCGGTGTGCGTGGACCCGAAGTCGGCCAGCTCGGCGCCGCAGATGTCCGCGATCAGGGTGTTGACGGTGTCCTGCGAGTCCTTCTTGTTGCTGCCGATCACACCCGACGGCCCGCGCTTGATCCAGCCGACGACGTACTCGTTTCGGCTGCCCTCGACCCGGCCGTCGGTGTGCGGGATGGTCGCCGCACGCTCGTCGAACGGCAGGCCCGCGGTCGGGACGCCGCGGTAACCCACGGCACGCACCACCAGCTGCGCCGGCAGTTCTTCGCGATGACCGCTGTCCTTCGCGACGATCCGGCCGCCTTCGTCGACCAAGTCGTTGTGGCCCAACACGATCGACTCGACACGATCGGTGCCCTTGATCTCGATCGGCGACGTCTGGAACTTGAACACGATGCGGCGCTCGCGCCCGAGGGCCCCGCGTTCGGCGTAGCCGCGCAGAATCTTGATGTTCTGCCGCACGGTCTTGCCTGCCGCCTCCAGGTCGGCGTCGGTGATGCCGTCGACATCGGCCGGATCCACGATCACGTCGACGTCGGCCATGGCTGCCAAATCACCGAGCTCACGCAGTTCCAGCGTCGTGAACGGAGCCTGCAGTGGGCCACGCCGGCCGATGATCACGACCTCGCGGACGCCGCGGGCACCGAGGGCCGTCAGCGCGTGGTCGGCGATGTCGGTGGCCGCCAGCTCGCCGGGATCGCTGACGAGGATGCGGGCCACGTCCAGCGCCACGTTGCCGTTGCCGACGACCACGGCCCGGTCCTGCGTGACGTCGGGGTTCATGGCCGCGAAATGCGGATGCGCGTTGTACCAGCCGACGAAATCGACGGCGGCCACGCTGCCTTCCAGTTCCTCACCGGGGATGCCGAGCGGCCGGTCGGACTGGGCGCCGATGGCGTAGATGACGGCGTCGTACCGCTCCGAGAGCTCGGTGGCCTGCACGTGCTCACCGACGGTGATGTTGCCGAAGAAGCGGAACCGCGGGTCGTCGGCGATCTTGTCGAACTGCGCCGTCACCGTCTTGATCTTCGGGTGGTCCGGAGCCACGCCGGAGCGCACCAGACCCCAGGGGGTGGGCAGCATCTCGAGCATGTCGATGCGCACGTCGACCGGATCATCGGCGGCGGCCTTGGCATCGGCGAATTTCAACAGTGACGCGGCAGCGAAAAACCCTGACGGGCCGGATCCGACAACCGCCACATGGTAAGGGCGCATATGTATGGTTTGCCTTCTTGTTCTGCTCAGTGCGCGCAAGGGGCTGTCGCGACGCGGCCGAGCGGGCCTACAGGGCGATGCTAAACCGGTCTAAGCGATCAGGGCTCGCAATGTGAAAGTCCGTCTCACTGGTCGGTACCCTCATCCTTTGTGGACCTCGACCGTCAAGCCGACATTGCCGCCCTCGACAGCACCCTGACCACTGTGGAGCGGGTGCTCGACGTCGAAGGTCTGCGCGCGCGAATCGCCAAACTCGAAGACGAGGCGTCTGACCCCAAGCTGTGGGACGACCAGGCCAACGCCCAGAAGGTGACCAGCAGCCTGTCGCACGCACAGGGTGAGCTGCGCCGGGTCGAGGAGCTGCGCGGTCGGGTCGAGGACCTGCCCGTGCTCTACGAGCTGGCCGAGGAGGAAGAAGGCGCGGCCAAGACCGACGCCATCGCCGACGCCGACGCCGAACTGGCCAAGTTGCGTGAGGACATCGAGGCGCTCGAGGTTCGAACGCTGCTGTCGGGGGAATACGACGAGCGGGAAGCTGTCGTCACCATCCGCTCCGGCGCCGGTGGCGTCGACGCTGCCGACTGGGCCGAGATGTTGATGCGCATGTACATCCGCTGGGCCGAGAAGCACGGGTATCCGGTCGAGGTTTTCGACACGTCGTACGCGGAGGAGGCGGGCATCAAGAGCGCGACGTTCGCGGTGCACACCCCGTTCGCCTACGGCACGCTGTCGGTGGAGCAGGGCACCCACCGTCTCGTGCGGATCAGCCCCTTCGACAACCAGAGTCGCCGTCAGACGTCGTTCGCCGACGTCGAGGTGCTGCCGGTCGTCGAGACCGCCGACTCCATCGACATCCCCGAAGGCGACGTCCGGGTCGACGTCTACCGGTCCAGCGGCCCGGGCGGTCAGTCCGTCAACACCACCGACTCGGCGGTCCGGCTCACGCACATCCCGACGGGCATCGTCGTGACCTGTCAGAACGAGAAATCGCAGCTGCAGAACAAGGTTTCCGCGATGCGAGTGCTCAGCGCCAAGCTGCTGGAACGCAAGCGCCAGGAAGAGCGCGCCGAGATGGACGCGTTGAAGGGCGACGGCGGCAGCTCCTGGGGCAACCAGATGCGCTCGTACGTGCTGCACCCCTACCAGATGGTGAAAGACCTGCGCACCGAGTTCGAGGTCGGTAATCCGGCCGCGGTGCTCGACGGCGACATCGACGGCTTCCTCGAAGCCGGGATCCGCTGGCGCAACCGAAAAGAAGATGACTAACTTTTTCTCTCTCCAAGCCGCGAGCCAACCGCAATCGCTCGGTTGGTGGGCGCAGCAATGGCATGACTTCTGGCGCGGCTCGATCGGCGAGTGGATCATCACCCGCGGGCTGCGGATCGTCATGCTCGTCATCGCGGCGATGCTCATCGCGCGGTTCGTCGGCTGGCTGACGCACCGCGTCACCGCCCGCATCGACGAGCGTTTTCAGGAGAGCGACGCGCTGGTCCGGTCGGAGACCACCAAGCACCGGCAGGCCGTCGCCTCGGTGATCTCGTGGGTGACGATTGCGCTGGTGTCGGTGGTCGTGTTGGTCGACGTCATCGAAATCCTCGGCATCCCCATCGGTTCGCTGGTCGCGCCCGCCGCCGTGCTGGGCGCCGCGCTCGGCTTCGGTGCGCAGCGCATCGTGCAGGACCTGCTGGCCGGGTTCTTCATCATCACCGAGAAGCAGTACGGGTTCGGTGACCTGGTGTCGCTCACCGTCACCGGCATCGCGGTGCCGGCCGAGGGCACCGTCGAGGACGTGACGCTGCGCGTCACCAAGCTGCGCTCCAGCGACGGCGAGGTGTACACGATTCCCAACGGCCAGATCGCCAAGACCGTCAACCTGTCGAAGGACTGGGCGCGTGCGGTCGTGGACATCCCGGTGCCCACGACAGCGGACCTCGGCAAGGTCAACGACGTGTTGGGCCGGGTGTGCGAACGCGCGATGGAGGACCGCCAGCTGCGCACGCTGCTGCTCGACAAGCCCCAGCTGATGGGTGTGGAGAGCATCGAGCTGGACACCGTGAACCTGCGGATGGTGGCGCGGACGCTGCCCGGCAAGCAGTTCGAGGTCGGCCGGCGACTGCGCGTGATGGTCGTCTCCGCGTTCGGACGGGCCGGCATCGAGAGTCCTGCCGACCACGAGCCCGAAGTGGAGGCCATGGTGCATCCCGCCACGGTCGGCGGCGCCGCGGAACAGACCCAGGGTCCGGGGGACGAGCAGTGATGAACGCCCTCTCCCGTATCGCCGTCAAACGCGCCGACCGCTCCTGGCCCACCTACATCCTGGGCCGGGTCCGGACGTCCACGGTCGGCCTGATCGTGGCGTTCTTCGTGGCGTACTGGCTGCACCAGACCTACGCGCCACCGCCACCGCCGCCCCCGCAACAGCCCGCGGTGGTGCCGCCGGGCTTCGTGCCCAACCCCGAGTACACCTGGGTGCCGCGTACCGACGTGAACACCCGACCGAAGACGACGTACCGGCCGACGCCGACGGAGACCACCGAGACGCCGACGACCACCACGACCACGACCTCGAGCACGCCGACCACGACCACGACGACGGCGCCGCCCACCACGACGGTCATCACGCCGGCGCCGGGCCTGCCGCCCGTCACGCTGCCGTTGTTGCCCGGCATGGCCCCGGCACCGACGCCGGCACCCGCGCCGTCCCCGCCACCGGGACCGCTCCCGGCCGCGGCACCGGCGGATGGCCCGGTCACGACCACGATCATTTCGCCCGGCGCGGCACCCGCGCCGAGCTAGCGGCATCAGCCTCAGCCGTCACACCTGAGCGTCCGACTACACTGGCGTGCCGTGATGATCACCCTCGACCACGTGAGCAAGAACTACAAGTCTTCGGCACGCCCAGCCCTGGACAACGTGTCGCTCAAGATTGACAAGGGTGAGTTCGTCTTTCTCATCGGTCCGTCCGGTTCCGGGAAGTCGACGTTCATGCGTCTGCTGCTCGGTGCCGAGGTGCCGACCTCGGGCGACATCCGCGTCTCGAAGTTCCACGTCAACAAGCTGCCCAGCCGGCACATCCCGAGCCTGCGCCAGGTCCTCGGCTGCGTGTTCCAGGATTTCCGGCTGCTGCAGCAGAAGACGGTGTTCGAGAACGTGGCGTTCGCGCTGGAGGTGATCGGCAAGCGCCCGGACACCATCAACCGCATCGTGCCCGATGTGCTGGAGATGGTGGGCTTGTCGGGCAAGGCCAACCGGCTGCCCGGCGAGTTGTCCGGTGGCGAACAGCAGCGGGTCGCGATCGCCCGGGCCTTCGTCAACCGGCCGCTGGTGCTCCTTGCGGACGAACCCACCGGCAACTTGGACCCCGAGACGAGCAACGACATCATGGACCTGCTGGAGCGGATCAACCGCACCGGTACGACGGTCGTGATGGCCACCCACGACCATCACATCGTCGACTCGATGCGTCAGCGCGTCATCGAACTCGAACTCGGCCGCCTCATCCGTGATGAGCAGAGCGGCGTCTACGGAATGGATCGCTAAGTGCGCTTCGGCTTTCTCGTCAATGAAGTCCTGACTGGATTTCGTCGCAACGTCACCATGACGGTCGCCATGATCCTGACGACCGCCATCTCCATCGGCCTGTTCGGCGGTGGTCTGCTGATCGTCCGCCTGGCCGACCAGTCCAAGCAGATCTATCTGGACCGCGTGGAGAGCCAGGTCTTCCTGACCGACGACGTCTCGTCCAACGACCCCAACTGCGACGCCGACCCGTGCAAGTCGCTGCGCAAGCTGATCGACGACCGCAAGGACGTCAAGTCGGTGCGGTACATGAACCGGGACCAGGCGTACGACGACGCCGTCCGGCGCATCCCGGCGTTCAAGGACTACGCGAGCAAGAAGGCGTTCCCGGCGTCGTTCGTCGTCAAGCTCGACAATCCCGAGCAGCACAAGGGATTCGAGGACGCGCTGCGCGGCCGTCCGGGCGTGCGCCAGGTGACCGATCAAAAGGAACTGGTCGACCGGCTGTTCGGCATCCTCGACGGCATCAGTGCGACAGCCTTCGCGGTGGCGCTCGTGCAGGCCATCGCCGCGACCTTGTTGATCGCCAACACGGTGTTGATCGCCGCACGCACCCGCAGCACCGAGATCAGCATCATGAGGCTGGTGGGCGCCACCCGGTGGTACACCCAATTGCCGTTCTTCGTCGAAGCGTTGATCGCCGCGTTGGTCGGTGTGGTGCTTGCCGTGGTCGGGTTGATCATCGTGCGGGCGATGTTCCTCGAGGACGTGCTCAACCAGTTCTATCAAGCCGGCCTGATCGCCAAGGTCGACTACGCCGACGTCCTCGTGTTCTGCGCGCCGTGGATGCTGCTGCTGGGGCTCGGCATGGCGGGCCTCACCGCGTACGTCACGCTGCGCGCGTACATCCGGCGGTAGCGATGGCAAAGAAGAAGGACGACAAGGACAAGTCGGGCAACAACTCCGTCGTCGCCACCAACCGCAAAGCGCGACACAACTATTCGATCATCGACACCTACGAAGCCGGCATCGCGCTGGTCGGCACCGAGGTGAAGAGCCTTCGCGAGGGCCTGGCATCGCTGGCCGACGCGTTCGCCACCGTCGACGACGGCGAGGTGTGGCTGCGCAACCTGCACATCGCCGAGTACCACCACGGCACCTGGACCAACCACGCGCCGCGACGCAACCGAAAGCTGTTGTTGCACCGCAAGCAGATCGACACGCTGGTCGGCAAGCTGCGCGACGGCAACTTCACGCTGGTTCCGCTGAAGCTGTACTTCTCCGACGGCCGGGTCAAGGTGGAACTGGCGCTGGCCCGCGGTAAGGAAGCGCACGACAAGCGCCACGACATCGCCAAGCGCGATGCGCAGCGCGAGATCACCCGTGAGATGGGCCGCCGCTTCAAGGGCAAGATCTGACCGGGGTTCTGCTCGCGCTGCTGTCGGCGCTGGGCTACGGCATCAGCGATTTCGTCGGTGGGATCGCGGCACGGCGCGTCGCGGCACTGCGGGTGGTGCTGGTGTCATACCCCATCGCCGGGGTACTGCTGACGGTGATGGCATGCGTTGTCGGCGGCCAGGTTTCGTCGAACGCGGTGCTCTTGGGTGTGTCGTGCGGCGTGCTGCAGGCGTTCGGAATCTGGTGGTTCTACGCCGCGTTGGGTTCCGGACCGATATCCGTCGTCTCGCCGTTGACCGCGATCCTGGTGTCGGCAGGGCCGATCGCCGTCGGCGTCGCCATGGGGGAGCGGCCCAGCGGGCTGGCGATCGCCGGGATCGCGCTGGCGTTGGTCGCCGTCGCGCTGGTGAGCGCGCAGGCCACCGATGAGGACGAGACGCCGCACCGGTTCACGGCCAAGGTCGCCTGGCTGACCGTCGGCTCTGGATTGACCTTCGGGCTCAGCTTCGCCGTGATCCACCAGGTGCCGCACGACGCGAAGCTCTGGCCGTTGGTGTTCGCCCGCTTCGCGGCCACCGCGGTCGTGATGATCGCCGCGGTGGTGACCCGCAATTTCGCACTGCCGGCCGGACATCCGCTGAAGCTCGCCCTCATCGCGGCGGGACTCGACGTCATCGCGAACGTCGCGATGCTGCTGGCGCTGCAGGCCTCGATGCTGTCGTTGGCGAGCGTGCTGATCTCGCTCTATCCCGCGGCGACCGTCGCCCTGGCCATGGTGGTGCTCAAAGAGCGGGTTCGGGCCTGGCAGGCCGTCGGCATGGTGCTGGCGTTGGGCTCGGTCGCGATGATCGCCGCGGGATAGCCGGCAGCACTACAGCTGGTTGATCCGGATCAGGTTGCCCGATGGATCGCGAAATGCGCAGTCGCGCACGCCATAATCCTGGTCGGTCGGTTCCTGCAGCACGTCGGCCCCCGCCGCTTCCAGGCGCGCGAACAACGCGTCCAGGTCATCGGTGGCCAAGGTGACGGCGCCGTAGGAACCCTTGGCGATGAGCTCCAGGATGGTGCGACGCTCGTCGTCGGTGATGCCGGGGTCGGCGGCCGGCGGGTGCAGCACGATCGACGTGCCCGGCTGTCCGGGCGGGCCGACCGTGATCCACCGCATGTCTTGGTAGCCAACGTCTTTGCGCACCTCGAAACCGAGATCGTCGCGGTAGAACTTCAGCGCGGCCTCGGCGTCGGTATGGGGCAGGAATGCGTAGTGAATCGAGATGTCCATGCCCGTCACGGTAGTGGCGGTCAGTGCGGCGGTGCTTCTTGATTCCTGATCGGTCTGGTGACCTGCCGGGCCAGACAGGCGGGAATGCCGTCGGCCGCCTGCGAATGGTCGCGGCGGTACACACTCGGCGCCACCCCGACGAGCTCGGTGAACCGCGTACTGAACGTGCCCAGTGATGAAAAGCCAACGGCGAAACAGACATCCGTCACGCTGAGGTCGCCGCGACGCAGCAGCGTCATCGCCCGCTCGATGCGCCGCGTCATCAGGTACGAGTAGGGCGATTCCCCGTAGATGCGCCGGAACTCGCGGCTCAGGTGACCGGCCGACATGTGCGCGCCACGGGCCAGGTCTTCGACATTGAGCGGCTTGGCGTACTCCCGGTCGATCCGGTCCCGCACCTTGCGGATCACCGTGATGTCCCGCAGGCGTTGCGCCTCGGCCCGGTCGTCCCCCATATGGCCATCGTCGCATGACCGAATTGGGACGCATCGCGCAATTCCCGGTGCGGACGGGTCCGCTCGTCGTACGGTCAGCCGGTGAGCAGCTCAACGCGACCCGTGACCGTCCTGGAAAAATCCGACGTCTTGCCCGCCCTCTTCGGGGTGTGGGACGACCTCGACAAACTGCTGGCCACCATCTCCGAAGCAGAGCTGCTGACCACGCAGACCGAGCTCCCCGGCTGGCATGTCCGTGATGTCGTCGCGCACATCATCGGCACCGAGCTCATGCTCAAGGGCGAACCGGTGCCGGAGGCCGACATGGACGTGTCCGAACTCGACCACGTGCACAACCCCATCGGTGTGATGAACGAATGCTGGAACCGGTCGATGGCCGCGCTCTCGAGCGCCGAGCTGTTGGAGAAGTTCCGCGCCGTCACCGACGAGCGGCGGGCCACCTTGACCGCGATGTCGGACGAAGAGTGGAACACCCCGACGATGACGCCGGCCGGACAGGACAGCGTCGGTCGCTTCATGCGGATTCGGACGTTCGACTCGTGGATGCATGAGCAGGACATCCGGGAATCCGTCGCCCGCCCGGCGCCGGACGCGGCATTGCAGAAGCCGGAAGCGCAGCTGTCGCTCGACGAAATCGAGACGATGATGGGCTTCGTCGTCGCCAAGCGCGGGGGAGCGCCGGCCGGATCGCGGATCGCCATCGAGCTGACCGGACCCATGGCGCGCACCATCCGGGTCGCTGTCGGTGAGCGGGCGGCCGTCGTCCAAGACTTCGGCGGCGCCGAGCCGACCACGGTGATACGGATGGACGGCTGGCAGTTCACGCGGCTGTGTGGCGGGCGTCCGCTGGGCGCGGTGCGCCCGGTCGCCATCGAGTTCGAGGGCGACGCCGAGGTCGGACGGCGCATCGTGGAGAACCTCGGTTACGTCATCTGACCTGGTCGGACGGCAGCACCGGGCCTCGTATACGCGCTCGGAATAATGGCTTGGCGTTCGCCGTTGGGTCTGGCGTAAGATTGTTGGTCCTGCCGAAAGTCGGCGGGGGTGCGAGGGGCTGAACGGTTTCGACTTCGCGCATCGAATCAAGGGAAGCGTGCCGGTGCAGGCAAGAGACCACCGTAAGCGTCGTTGTAACCAATTAAGCGCCGATTCTCATCAGCGCGACTACGCCCTCGCTGCCTAAGTAGCGACCGCGTGTCTGTCAGACCGGGAGCGCCCTCGGCCCGGACCCTGGCATCGACTAGAGGGACCCACCCACGGGGCCGGTCGCGGGGCCCGTGGGGACATCAAACAGCGACTGGGATCGTCATCTCGGCTTGTTCGCGTGACCGGGAGATCCAAGTAGAGGCATAGCGAACTGCGCACGGAGAAGTCTTGAGGGAATGCCGTAGGACCCGGGTTCAATTCCCGGCAGCTCCACCAGAAAGGCCCGGCTCGAATACGAGCCGGGCCTTTTCGTTTGACTGCGTCGCTGGGGTCTTGCCGGCAAGCCCCGGGCTCAGACGTTACGGATGTCGGGTTTGAGCAAGTGGGGTTCGGTATCGGTGTCGTCGATGCCGAAGCTGATGATGCGACGTGGCGTGATGCGGATGATCGCCGAATCGAGGGCATCTCCGGCGGGGCCGCGCTGTCCTGGCGTTGCCACGGCCTGCTCTGCGGTGCCGCGAATCTCCAGGCAACGCACGCGCCACGGGTCGCGAGAGGCGATGTCGTCGACGACGAAGGCGACCTTGTCGTGGTGGGCGAGGTTGCGGAACTTCCGGCTCTTGGCCATGTTGTAGCCAGAGATGTCGATGGTGCCGAGTTCTTCGTTGTAGGTGAAGCCCACCGGGCTGACCTGCGGTGTGCCGTCGGGCTGGATCGTGGCGAGTCGCCCGAGGTCTGCCGCCTTCATGAATTCGATTTCGTGTGGTTTGAAGGACATGCATGCCACGCTAGAACCTCAACTTAGGTTCAGGTCAAGCCCCGCATCACCGCACGCTTCGTAGTTTCGATACCGCCATGTGGCGACCTGCATTCCGTATTTCCGTGACAGAAACTGAAACACGTTCTAGTCTCTGGGCATGGGTAACCTGGAGGCGATCGCTGACATTCAACGACTCAAGTACCGGTACTTCCGGTCCTTGGACCTCAAGGAGTGGGACACCTTCGGGGACTGCCTCACGGCAGATGTCGTCACCCGCTATGGCACACACGCGATGGGTGAGCCGGTGCACTACGAGGGACGCGACGCCGTCGTCGACTTCATGCGAACCAACCTCGACAACGGCATCGTCACGACCCATATCGCCAGCCACCCCGAGATCGAACTCGACTCCGACACCACGGCGCACGGGTCGTGGGTGTTCGAGGACACCGTGATCGTGCCGGGGCACGCGATGATCCGCGGCTCGGGCTACTACTCGGATACCTACCGCAAGGACGAGGACGGTGTGTGGCGGATCGCCGGCACCGGGTACCAGCGCATCTACGAGGCGCTCACGTCGCTGGAAGATATGCCGAGTTTCAAGCTGCTGGCGAACCGCTGGGCCTAGGAGCCTGCTGAATAAGGCGGTTTTGGGGCGGGGTGCCTCAAGGCGCTCTGTGGCGCGTGTGTGTTGTGAGTCA